>JACCSC010000064.1 GCA_013813215.1 Geodermatophilaceae bacterium
CGCCTGCCTGTCCGGCGTGCTGTCCCTCACCGATGCCCTGCGCCTGGTGGCGCACCGGGCCGAGCTGATCGCGGCCCTGCCGGGCGGGGCCATGCTGGCCGCCGGCGCGGACGAATCCCGCGTCCACGACGTCCTCGGCGCGGAACTCGTGGCCGAACTGGACGTCGCCGTACGAACCGGTTCGCAGCTCGTCCTGGCCGGTGCCGAACCGGCCATCGAGGCCGCGCGCGCGAGCCTGGTCGCCGCCGAGGTCGGCTGCCGGCGGCTGCGGACGACGCACGCCTTCCACTCCCGGATGCTGCTCCCCGCCGCGGCCGAGCTGACCGACTGGGTCGCCGCGAACGTGACCCTGAACGCCCCGACGCTGCCCTACCTGAGCAACGTGACAGGCGAGCTGGCGACCGAGAAGCTGGTGACCGATCCCGGTTATTGGGCCCGGCACATGTGCGAGACGGTGCAATTCGATTCCGGGCTGGCCCACGTGCTCGGTGCGGGCGACCTGGTCCTGCTGGAACTGGGCGCCGGGCAGTCCCTCGGCGCACTCACCCGCGGACACCCCGCCTGCCGGCCCGCGCAGTTCCCGCTCGTCGTAGCGACGCTGCCCGCGGCGGCCGACCGTCGGGACGTCCACCTCGCGCTGGCCGAGTCGGTCGGGCGGCTGTGGCTCACCGGCGTTCCGATCGACTGGCCGGCCCTGCACGCCGACGACGCCGGTTGGACACCGGGGCGGGTGCCGCTGCCGACGTACCCCTTCGAACGCCAGGAGTACTGGCTGGAGGCCGAGCCGACCGCCCCGGCGGGCGCGGGTCAGCCGGCCTTCGATTTCGACGACCCGACGAGCATCCTCACCGCGCTGCCCAAACTCCCCGAGGAGCACTGGACGACGGTCCCGGTGTGGCAGCAGACCATGCCCCGCCCGGCCGCCCCGGAGGCCTCGTCCTGGCTCGTCTTCACCGACGTGGGCCGGGCCGACGAGCTGGTCGCCCCCCTGCGCGGCGCCGCCGCCCCGGTGACGTTGGTGCGTCCGGGGCAGGCCTTTGCCGAGACGGCGGACGGCTTCACGGTGCGCCCCGGCTCCGCGCCCGACGTCGTCGCGGTGCTGCGCGCGCTGGCCCGCGAGGGCCGCTCCCCCCAACGGGTGATCCATCTCTGGACCGCCGACGCCCACGCCGACGCCGACGACCTGCCGCGCGGCCTGCACACCCTCCTCGCCATCGCCCAGGCGGCGGCCGACCAGGGACTCCCGCCGTGGACCCTCGACGTGGTCACCAGCGATGGGCAGCGCGTGCTGCCCGGCGACCGGGTCCGCCCCGGCACCGGAACGCTGGTCGGCCCGACCCGGCTGATCCCGGTCGAGTACCCGGGCGTGCGGACCCGGCTGATCGACATCGACATCGACACGGACCCCGCGACCACGGCCCGGACGCTGCTGGCCGAGCTGCGCGGTGACCCCGTCGACCAGATCGTCGCGCTGCGCGGTGGCCGGCGCTGGGTCCCCGGGTACGACGTCCTCGACGCGACCCGGCTGGACGAGGCGCCCCCGGTGGTGAGCATCCGGCCGGGTGGCAGCTACCTGGTCACCGGAGGGCTGGGGGGCATCGGCCTGGCGATGGCCGGGCGGCTGGCCCAGACGTACCGCGCCCGGCTGGTCCTCATGGGCCGGACGCCGATCCCGCCCCGGGAGCAGTGGGGCGCCATCCTGGCCGCCGACACGACGGCCCCGGAGGTACGGCGGCGCATCGAAGGGCTCACCCGGGCGGTCGCGGCCGGCGGCGACGTGGTCACCGTCGCCGGGGACGTGTCCCGACCCGCCGACGTCCGGCGCGCGGTGAACGCTGCCCTCGAGTCGTACGGCGAGCTGCACGGCGTCCTGCACTGCGCCGGCGTACCGGCTGTCGGGCTCATGCAGTTCAAGACCCCCGCCGACATGGACAAGGTGCTCGCCCCCAAGGTGGCCGGCTCGCGGGCGCTGGTCGAGGCCCTATCCGACGTCCCCGTCGACTTCCTCGTGCTGTTCTCCTCCACCACGTCGGCCACCGGGGGTGGCGCGGGGCAGGTGGACTACTGCGCGGCCAACGCCTTCCTCGACGCCTACGCCCAGAGCGATCCGCTGCCCGGCCGGCTGGTCACGTCGATCGACTGGGGCGAGTGGACCTGGAACGGCTGGACCACCGGGCTGGACAGCTACGACGAGGGCTCCAAGGACTTCTTCACCACCTACCGGGCGACGTTCGGCATCGGCTTCGACGAAGGCTTCCGCACCCTAGAACGCGTGCTGGCCGGAGGGGAGCCGCACGTCGTCGTCTCGACCCAGGACTTCCCGACGCTGGTGGCGATGAGCCGCCGCTCCTCCATCCAGAGCCACCAGGCCACGGTCAAGAAGGCCCGCCTCGCCCTCGGGGCGCATCCGCGCCCTGAGCTGTCCACCGGGTACGTCGAGCCGCAGACCCCCGCCGAGCAGGCCATCGCGACGGTCTGGACCGAAGCGCTGGGGCTGGACCGGGTCGGCGTCCACGACAACTTCTTCGAACTCGGCGGCAACTCCTTGATCGGGATGGAGATCATCGCCCAGATCCGGGCGGCGCTCGCGCTGGACTACCTCCCCCCGCACCTGCTCTACGAGGCCCCGACCGTCGCCGCCCTGGCCGCGGCGGCCGAACAGCCGGACGAGACCAGCGCCCCAGACACGCCCGGCCCGTCGGCCGGTGACCGGAACCGATCCCGCATCGAAGCCCGCCGCAGCTCGCTGCGCACCAGGAGGACGGCATGACCCAGACCGACGGCCTGAGCGAGACCGACGGCGTGAGCGAGACCGACGGCGTGAGGGACACCGACGGCACAAGCCCGACGGACTATGGCTCGGCGGTGGCCCTGGTCGGCATGTCCGGCCGCTTTCCCGGGGCCGCGGACGTCGACACCCTCTGGCAGAACCTGGTCGCGGGGGTGAAGGGCCTGCGGGAACTCACCGAAGAGGAACTCCGCGGCGGGCATCTCGACCCGGGTCAGCTGGCCGATCCGCGCTACGTCCGCGTGACCGGGGCGCTGGCCGACATCGACCGCTTCGACGCCGCGGTGTTCGGCGTGAGCCCGCGCGAGGCCGAGACGATGGGCCCGCAGCACCGGCTCTTCCTGGAGTGCTCGTGGGAGGCGCTGGAGAGCGCAGGCTACTGCCCCACCGACGCCCCCGGCCAGGTCGGGGTCTTCGGCGGCAGCGGGTTCCCGGACTACATCGTGCAGAACCTCCAGTCGCTGATGTCCGAGCCGGGCGGACCGCTGCTGATCGCGGTCGGCAACGAGCGGGACTCGCTGGCCAACCTGGTGTCCTACAAGCTCGGGCTGCGCGGGCCGGCCATCGCCGTACAGACGTTCTGCTCCACGTCGCTGGTCTCGGTCCACCTGGCCTGCCAGAGCCTGCTCACCTACGAGTGCGACCTCGCCGTAGCCGGCGGGGCCTTCACCCCGCTCCCCCAGCCCAGCGGGTACCTCTACGAGCCGGGCGGCATCACCTCGCCGGACGGCATCGTGCGCAGCTTCGACGCCGCGGCGAACGGCACTGTGATGGGCAGCGGCGTCGGCGTCGTCGCCCTGAAGCGGATGACCGAAGCGATCGAGGACGGCGACGTCATCCACGCTGTGATCCTCGGGTCGGCCACGAACAACGACGGCCGGGTCCGGGCCGGCTACACCGCACCGGGCGTGGACGGGCAGGCCGACGTGATCGACGCCGCGTTCGGCGTGGCCGGGGTCAAGCCGGAGAGCATCGGCTACGTCGAGTGCCACGCCACGGCGACCTCGCTGGGCGACTCGATCGAGCTGGCCGCGATGAGCCGGGTCTTCACCGAGGCGCGGGACACCCCGTGCGTGCTGGGCACGCTGAAGCCGAGCCTGGGCCACCTCGACCGGGCCTCCGGTGTCAGCGGGCTGATGCGAGCGGCCTTGGCGCTGGAGCACGAAACCCTCCCCGGTACGCCGAACTACGACACGCCGAACCCCGCCCTGGCCACCGCCCTGGACCGCTTCACCGTGCTGACCGAGCACGCGCCCTGGCCCGCGGGACCGACCCCCCGCCGGGCCGGGGTCAGCTCGTTCGGCCTGGGCGGCACGAACGCGCACGTCGTGCTGGAGCAGGCGCCGCCGCGGGTTGCCCGCCCCCATCGCGCCGGACCGCACCTGATCACCTTCTCCGCCGTCGACCAGACCGCACTGGAGGCACTGACCGACCAGCTGTCTGCATACCTGGACACGGCGGAGGAGGACGTCGACCTGGCCGACGTCGCATTCACCCTGCAGAGTTCGCGCGGCGGGTTCTCGGTGCGCCGAACCCTGGTCTGCCGCGACCGGGCCGACGCGCTGGCCGCCCTGGCCGACCCGGAACGTCGGGTCGACGCCCGGACCACGCGCCGCAACCCCAAGGTGCGCCTCACCGCCGGCCCGGACGTCCCGGCCGGCTGGTGGACCGAACTGCAGGCCGCCGCCAGCACCGTCCTGGGGGCCGAGTCGAGCGGAGCCGGCACCGACGGCGCCCTGGCCACGCTGGGCGACGGGCTGACCCGGCTCGGTGTACGGCTGGACCAGGCCGCCACGACCGGCCAGGATCTCGGCCACGTCGAGGAGGTCGTCGTAGCCCCAGTAGGCGACCGGCCGGCGACGGAGTGGGTGCTGGCCGTGCTGGGCCGGTTGTGGCAGGCCGGCTGCCAGCTGGACTGGGCGGCGCTGCATCGCGGCGAGGGCCGGCGCGTGCAGCTGCCGACGTACCCCTTCCAGCGCAAGCGTTTCTGGGTCGACCCGCCGGCCAAGAGCGCCTCCGGAGCGGACGCCTGGTGGGCCACGCCGACGACGACGGGTCGCACGTACGACCGGTCGCAGTGGACACACCTGCCGACCTGGCAGCGGCGGCCTCGGCCGACCGCGGACCTCGACGAGCAGCTGCGGCTGGCCGGCCCCTGGCTGGTGTTCAGCGCGGACGACCGGACCGAGGCGCTGATCGCGCACCTGATCGAGTGCGGCGTCGAGGTGACCGCGGTCCGGCCGGGCGAGGCGTTCGCGCAGGACGACATGGGTGACTTCACCGTCCGGCTCGACGACGGCACGGACATGGCGACCCTGCTGCGGTCGCTGATCGTGGAACCGCGGATCATCGTGCACGGATTCAGCCTGGGCAGCGCCGAGCAGGACCCGGCGGCCGGGCCGCTGGCCGCCGCTGCACACTTCGACGCCGAGCAGTCGCGTGGCTTCTACTCCGCAATGGCCCTCGCCCGCGAGCTGGTGGACGATACCGGCACCGGGCGGCGGATGGAGTTCGTCGTCCTCACCTCGTCGGCCATCGACGTCGCCGGAACCGATATCCGGCACCCCGAACACGCAGCGATCGCCGCGCTGGCTCCGACGTTGGCCCAGGAGAACTCCCGGCTGCGGGCACGGCACGTCGACATCGACCCGGTCGCACCCGAGGACCGCGTCGGCCTGCGCCGGCTGGTCACGTCCCTGCTCTCGGCCTGCGTCGGTTCCCACGAGGGTCCGGTCGGCGTCCGCGGCGGCGAACTGTGGCTGCGCCGCTATCAGCCCTTCCCCATCGAGGAGCCCGCGGCGGGACCGTTCCGGCCGGGCGACACCGTCCTGATCACCGGTGGCCTCGGCGACGTCGGGATCACCCTGGCCCGTCACCTGGCCGCGCGGTACCAGTGCCGGTTGGTGCTCACCGCGCGCTCGCCGCTGCCGCCCCGCGCGGATTGGGAGGACTACCTGGCCACCGTCCCCGACGGCGGGGAACGCACCGCACGGCACATTCGCAGCGTCCTGGACCTGGAGGAGCGCGGTGCCACCGTGCTGGCGCTGTCCGCGGACGTCGGCGACCTGGACCAGATGCGGGCGGTCGTCCAGGCTGCGATCGAGGAGTTCGGCGGGATCGACGTCGCCGTGCACGGGGCCGGCGTACAGGACAGCGCGTTCTTCACCTTCGCCCATCTGATCGACCGGGCGTCCTGTGAGGCGCACTTCCACGCCAAGGTGCGCGGGTTCCACGTCCTGCAGGCCGCCCTCGACGGGCAGTGCCCGGACCGGCGGATCACGCTGTCCTCGCTGGCCGCGGTGTTGGGCGGGATGGCGCTGGCACCCTACGCCGCCGCCAACGCCGCCCTGGACTCCTACGCCGCGGTGGCCCGCCGGCACGCCGATCCGCAGTGGATCAGCGTGGACTGGGACACCTGGAACGTCGACCCGTCGAGGATGGACGGCCACGGCCCGACGGTGACGGACTTCGCGATGGCCCCGGTCGAAGCCGTGGACGTCTTCGAGCGCGCGCTGTCCGTCGTCGACCAGGTCGGTCGGCTGGTGATCTCCACCGGCTCGCTGGAAGCCCGGCTCGCGACGTGGGTGACCGGCGACCTGCACGAGTCCGACGACGGGGACGACACCGACAACCGGGAGCGTCACCCCCGCCCCGATCTGGACACACCGTTCGTCGCGCCGCGGGAGGGGACCGAGGCGACGATCGCCGAGATCTGGTCGCGGGTACTGCGGATCGAGCCGATCGGCGCGGTGGACAACTTCTTCGAGCTGGGCGGCCACTCGCTGATCGCCATCGACCTGACCGCGCGGATCCGGCGGGCCTTCGGGGCGTCGATCCCGGTGACCGGGTTGCTGGAGTGCCCCACCGTTCGCCAGCTCGCGGAGCTGATCGACGCCACCGCCGAGGTCGACGAGGGGGTCGACCGTGCGAGCGCCTGAGTACGTCCGGACCGTCCAGGCCTTCGTTCGGCGGGAGGTGATCGGCCGGGAGGCCGAGCTGGACCGGCTCGCACCGGCTCCCCTGCCGCTGTACGAGCGGTTCGCCGAGACCGGGCTGATGAACTGGTGGCTGCCGAAGGAGCAGGGCGGCCTGGGTCTGAGCCTCGAGGACAGCGTGCGGATCGTCGCGGAACTCGCGTACGGCGACGCCGGCGTGGCCTTCACGCTGTTCATCCCCGTGCTGACGTCGAACATGGTCCGCTGGTACGGCAGCGAGGAGCTGCGCGCTGCCTACCTGGCTCCGCTGGTGTCCTCGAACGGCTTCTGCGCCACGCTGGGCAGCGAACATGCGGCCGGGAGCGAGCTGGCCCGGATCACCACCACGGTGCGCCGGGAGGGTTCGGATCTCGTCCTGGACGGCACCAAGGCCTACTCCACGGACACCGACTTCGCCCGCTTCCTGGTCGTGGTCGCCCGGGACGGTGACCAGTACACCGCTGTCGTCGTACCCCGGGACACGCCCGGCATCACGATCGACAAGCGGTGGGAGGTGAACGGGTTGCGGTCCTCGGCCACGTACCAGATGTCGCTGGCCGGCGTACGCGTCCCCGCTTCGAATGCGTTGCAGGGCAATGGTTTGCGCCTGCTGGAGATCGGACTGAACGCGAGCCGGATCCTGATCGCCACGACCGCGCTGGGCATCGCCCGTCGCGCCCGCGACCTGTGCATGGACTACGCCAAGACCA
>JACCSC010000102.1 GCA_013813215.1 Geodermatophilaceae bacterium
CGGACCCGCGCCGGGCCGGGGTCGCAACGACCGGCTGACCGATCGGCTCAGCCGGTCAGCGGGTGACAGGTGACCTCCACACCGGTCGGGACGGCCAGCCGGGCCGATGGGACCGGGTCGATCCGCAAGCCGGCCAGGCCCGCCGGCGTGTATACCTCGGCCACGCTTCCGTCCAGGATGACGCGGACCTCGAAGCTGCCGTCGGCAGTGGCGCCCAGTGGCATCGCCTGCTCGGGCCGGCTGGGCTGGATCAGCCGCAGCTGATCGCAGGCCGCGTCGGCGACCAGGCGCAGCGCGCCGAGCTCCAGCTCGGCGTGGTCCGTGGCGCGCAGCACCAGGTCGGCGTACGGCCCGATGGTGTGCGTCGGCTCACCGCGCAGGCTGTCCACGACGGGGTGCGGCCGCGCTACTACGCGGTCGCCGGCCAGCTCCAGCACAGCGGGGAGGGACAGGGCACCCGCCCAGTCGCCGGTGGCGGGTTCCGGTTCGCGCAGCCACGACAGCGCACATCGCCGGCCGTCGGCGTCCAGGAACGTCGTCGTCGCGTACGGCGCCGCACCGTGAGCGAGCCGGTGGAACTCCCCCGGCCTGAACGTCGCCCCGTCGAAGGAACCGGTCGCGGCGACCACGTGCTCGGTCCGCTCGTGCGCGACGGAGACGATCAGCACCCACCGCCCGGCCAGCTCGAGGAGCTGCGGGCACTCCCACACCGAGCCGGTCCAAACCGGACCCGGCGCGTCCATGGGGCGTGAGCAGACCACGCCGGTGAACTCCCACCGCCGCAGGTCCGGCGAGCGGTAGCCCAGGACGGCGCCGGTGGCCGGGGCCAGGCCGGCGCCGACGACCATCCGCCAGCCGTCGGCCGTCCGGGTGAGGTGCGGATCGCGGAAGTGCCGGACATCGAGCCCGTCCGGGGGCCCGGGGATCACCGGCTCGGCCTCGCTGACCCAGTCGTCGCCGGCGGGATGGGCGAGCACGATCTGCCCGATGTCGTGGCGGCCCGGCGTGGCGTCGACGCGGGTGTAGAGCAGGACCGGGCGGCCGTCCTCGATCACCGCGGTGCCGGACCAGCAGCCGTCCGCCGCGCTCGCGGGTCGCAGCGCCGTCCGCAGCGGCGACCAGTGCACGAGATCGGTGGACTCCGCGACCCCCCACGACAGCGGGGGCGTCCACCGCACCCGCTCCGGGTCGTACTGGCAGAACAGCAGGTAACGGCCGTCGACGTGGACCACGCCGTACGGGTCGTTGATCCAGCCGCTGGTCGGTGTCAGGTGGTGACGGGGACGGCGCGGGTCACTCACTCGCGCTCGCCGAGCGCCGCCCGGGCGGCGGTCGCTGGGGCAGGGGGTACGGCGCCGGCGACAAGGTCACCCGGCACCGCGGGCAGCACCTGGGCCAGGTAGTCGGTGGCCGCGGCCGTCGTACCGATGTCCCGGCCGGCCGCCTCGGACAGGAACCAGCGGTGCTCGAGGATCTCGTGGAAGATCTCCGCGTCGTCCAGCCGACCGCGTAGGTCGGCCGGGATGGCCGACATGATCGGACCGTAGATCTCCTCCAGCCACCGGTTCGCCGCCACGGTCTCCGGGATCGGGCGGACGGCGACCTGCTCCAGGTAGCCGCGGAAGCTCGCGATGTCCGCCAGCAGCCGGCGGGCCTGGTTCTCCTGCACGTCCAGCCCGGTCCGCGCGAAGAGCAGTCGGCGGTGGTGGCCGGGTTCGGCGACCCGGGTGGTGAGCTTGAGCTTGCTGCCGTTGCCGGCGTCCACGAGCTCGATCTCGTCGACGTCGAAGCCGAGCTCGTTCAGCCGGCGTACCTTCTCCCCGATCCGGTAGCGCTGCTCCTCCGGGCGCAACACCTCCTCGCTGGTCAGCTCGGTCCACAGGGCGACGTAGCGACGGGCCAGCTCGTCGACGATCTCGATCGCGTCCACGTCCTCGCTGACGAAGCCGCCGGCCTGCAGGTCGAACAGCTCGCCACCGACCCGCTCGCGGGCCATCGCGACGTCGTAGTCACGCTGACCGTCGGACAGCGTCGGATGCATTTCGGCGGTCTCGGCGTCGACCAGGTACGCCGACAGCGCGCCGGCGTCGAGCCGGAACAGCGTGTTGGACAGCGAGCAGTCGCCCCACATGAACCCGGCCAGGTGCAGCCGGACGAGCAGTTCCACCTGCGCGTCGAGCAGCCGGTCGGTGAGGCGCTGGCCCCGCGGGTTCGCGAACAGCGCGCGGTAGGACGTCGAGTAGTCGAGGAAGTGCGTGACGAGCACGGCGTCGACGTCCGCTCCGCGGTCGACGACCACGCCGAGCACGGTGACCGCGGGGATGCCTAGCTTGCCGAGCTGCCGCAGCAGCTGGTACTCCCGGCGGGCCAGCCGTTCGTCGATCTCCTTGAGCGCGAACACCTCGCCGGCCTCGACCACGAACCGGACGACGTGCCGCGACAGGCCCCGCTGCGGGATCTCGACGAGCCGCTCGTCCTCCCACGTCTCCAGCGCCTCGCGCCAGGGCAGCGTGAGCAGGCCGGCGGTGGCCTCGGCGGGTGGGCTGAACAGGAAGCGCATCGCGGCTCAGGCCCGCCCGGACCCGGTACGGGCAGACCCGAACGGCGTCGTCGGCACCGGTCGGAGCAGTTCGCGGGTGGTCTGCAGGCCCCACTCGTCCAGCTCGCGCAGCCGGTCGCTGCTCGCCCGCAGCCCGCCGTAGGCCCTCACGTGCTCGGCCCAGGCCTCCCGGTCCTGCATCGAGGAGGCGGCGATCAGGCAATCCGGGTCGTTGACCCAGAACCGGCCGTGCATCCAGGCCCGCGCCCGCCCGTTCCTGGTCGCCGCCCGCTGCGAGGGTTGGGACTGGTCGCCGTCTGAAGGCTCCACGTGATGGGAGATGTCGGGGCCGACCCGCATGGCGTCGACCAGGCCGACCGAGGGCAGGATCGGCGCCCCGCAGCCGAGCACGTACGCCTCGGAGCCGACCGACTCGCGGATCACCTGCAGGCCGTGCCGGTAGGCCTGCACGCCGGTCCGGTCCGGCGTCCGGGGACCCGGTAGCGCTCCGGCGTACACGAAGTCCAGCTTGTAGAAGTCGAACCCGACCTCGCGCAGCGTCTCGAACACGCGCCGCAGGTAGCCCTCGCCGCCCGGCGACGCGGCGTCGAGGGCGGCCAGTTCCTGTTCCCACCCGTAGCCGGCCGAGACGCCGTCGAGCAGCCAGGCCTGGTGATCCCGGAACACCTCGGACCGGTGGCCGACGAGGAACGGCGCGACCCAGATGCCGGCGCGCCGGCCCCGGTCGTGGATGCGGGCCACCACGTCGCGCAGCGAGCCGAATCGGTCCGACAGCTCCAACCAGTCCCCGGGTTGGGCCTGGTAGCCGTCGTCGATCTGCACCACGTCGATGGCGAGGTCCAGCTCCTCGATGGCCAGCAGGTTCTCGTCGATGTCGGCCTCGGTGACCCGGGTGAAGTAGTGGTACCAGGAGCACCACAGGGTGGGCGCCGGGCGGATCTCGCCCACCGTGGCGGACCGGGCGAAGTCGTCGGCCCAGCGGGCCAGCGCTCCCATCACGCCACCTGACCCGTCGTCGGTGCGGTGCGCCGTGCCCGGGTCGGCCCGGACGACGACCTCGGCGCCGGCCACGTCAGCCCAGATGGATGGGCTCTGCGTCGGGTCGGCGGCGGCGAAGACGTGGACCGGCGAGCCGTCGCCGGGGTCGACGGCGAGCAGCCCCTCACCCCAGAACGCGGCCGCGGGCGCGACCCGGTCCGGGCGGTAGTTCATCAGCCGCCGGTGCTCCGACACGGGGCGGTACGGCGCGGCGCCCAGCGGGTAGACCCGGGTCGGGCTCCACGACTGCCAGCCGTGCTCGTAGACCGTCGCGTGCACAGGGTCGACGATGAGTGCAGCGATGTCCTGCACAGTTCTCCTGACGGGTCGGCGGCGTCGGCCCGTCCGGCTCAGCCCGCCTTGGTGAGCTTGTTCTCCCCGGTGGCGATCCGCAGGCCGCTGTCCTTGGCGAACATGTGCTCCTCGCCCTGGCGGATCTGCAGGTGGATCGTCTCGCCCTTCATCGGCGGGCGTCGCGCGTCGACCCGCACGATCGTCAGCTGGTCGGTCGGACCACCCGAGCCCGGCAGGTGCAGCTGGCCGTAGGCGTAGGCGTCCGAGCCGAGTTCCTCGACGACGGCCACCTCCAGCGCGAAGCCCTCACCCTCATCGACCACGGTGGTCGACTCGGGCCGGAAGCCGAGCGTCGCGGTCTTGGCGCCGTTGCTGGTCAGCTGGCTGAGCACCTCGCGGGACAGCGGGATGGTGATCCCGCCCAGCGTCGCGCCCTGGTCGGTGAGCTCGACGTCGACCAGGTTCATCTGCGGGGAGCCGATGAAGCCCGCCACGAAGACGTTGTCCGGTCGGTCGTACAGGTTGCGCGGGCTGTCGACCTGCAGGAGGAGCCCGTCCTTGAGCACGGCGACCCGGTCGCCCATGGTCATGGCCTCGACCTGATCGTGGGTGACGTAGACGGTCGTGGTGCCGAGCCGGCGCTGCAGGGCGGCGATCTGGGTGCGGGTCTGCACCCGCAGCTTGGCGTCCAGGTTGGACAGCGGCTCGTCCATCAGGAACGCCTGGGGGCTGCGCACGATCGCGCGGCCCATCGCCACCCGCTGGCGTTGGCCGCCGGACAGCGCCTTGGGCTTGCGGTCCAGGTAGTCCTCGAGGTCGAGCAGCTTCGCCGCCTCGGTGACCCGCTGCCGGATGTCGGACTTCGACTGGCCGGCGATCTTCAACGCGAAGCCCATGTTGTCGGCCACGCTCATGTGCGGGTAGAGCGCGTAGTTCTGGAACACCATGGCGATGTCACGCTGCTTCGGCGGCAGGCGGGTGACGTCCTTCTCGCCGATCCGGATCGACCCCTCGTTGACCTCTTCCAGGCCGGCCAGCATCCGCAGCGCCGTGGACTTGCCACAGCCCGACGGGCCGACCAGGACCAGGAACTCGCCGTCGCCGATCTCGAGGTTCAGCGAGTCCACCGACGGCCGGGGGTTGCCCGGGTACTGGCGGGTGGCGTTGTCGTAGGTAATGGTTGCCATCATTGAGCCTTTCGCGAGCAGCTGCGGACGGGGAGGGTGCGCGAACGGGTCATCCCTTGACCGACCCGGCAGTCAGGCCGCGGACGAAGAAGCGCTGCAGCGTGATGAAGACGAGCAGCGGCACCGACATGGTGATGAAGGCGCCCGCTGTGATCAGCTGCCAGCCTTGGCCCTGGGTGCCGAGGAGCGACTGCAGCGCGATGGTGACCGGCTCGTTCTCCCCGGAGCCGAGGAACAGCTTCGCCACGAGCAAGTCGTTCCAGACCCAAAGGAACTGGAAGATGGCGAACGCCGCGAGCGCCGGGATCGACATCGGGACGATCAGTCGCCAGAACGTCGTGAAGTGCCCGGCGCCGTCGACCGAGGCGGACTCGATGATCGAGCGCGGCAGGGTTTGCATGTAGCCGCGCAGGATGAAGATGGCCAGCGGCATGCCGAACCCGGTGTGCGCGAGCCAAACGCTGAAGAACGTGCCGACCAGCCCGGCGTCGGCATAGATCTGCAGGAGCGGCACCAGGGCAACCTGGTTGGGCACGACCAACAGGCCGACGATCAGGATGAACAGGAAGTCGCGGCCGCGGAACCTCATGAACGTGAACGCGTACGCCGCGAATGCCGCGATCAGGATGGGGATGATCGTCGCCGGGATGGTGAGCACGAAACTGTTCAGGAACGCCGGACCCATGGTGCCCTGCACGACGGTGCTGTAGTTCTCGGTCGTCCAGCTACCGAAGGGGTCGGCGAATACCGTCCACCAGCCGGTGGTGTTGGCGTCGTCGGGGTCCCGGAACGAGGTGACGAGCAACCCGATCAGCGGGACCATCCAGACCAGGCAGAGCACGAGCAGGAAGCTCTTGACCGCCCAGTTCGCCTGACCGCGGGCGAGCTGCGAGGCCTTGCCGTGTTCGGCCGCGGGCGGTGCGGCACGGCGTTCGGCGGCCGGCTGCCCCTCCGGGGTGCCGGTGGTACCGAGTGCCGGCGAAGAGGTGGTCATGCGTTCGCCTCCTGCTTCTTGAAGTGCCGGACCTGGTAGACCATCACCGGGATGATCGCGATCATCAGCATGATCACGATGGCCGAGGCGTAGCCATTGTTGCGGTTGGTGAAGATCTGGTTGAAGAACTCCACGCCGATGACGTTGGTATTGAAGTTGCCGTTGGTCGCAACGTAGATGATGTCGAAGACCTTCATGACACCGATGAGCACGGTGATGAACACGGTGATGACGGTGGCCCAGATCTGAGGCACCACGATGCGGAAGAAGGTCTGGACCTCGGTGGCGCCGTCGATGCGGGCAGCCTCGAGGGTCTCCTCGGGAACACTCTTGATGGCCGCGGAGAGCAGCACCATGGCGAAGCCGGCCTGCGTCCAGATCATGATGATCATGAGCAGCAGGCTGTTCAGCTTCCCGTCGTCGATCTGCAGCCAGGCGATGGGGTCGAAGCCGAGCGCGACGACTATCGCGTTGAGCAGCCCGATCTGCGTCGAGCCCGCGGGCCGGGAATTGTAGACGAAGGACCAGATCGTGGCCGCGCCGACCAGGCTGATCGCCATCGGGAGGAAGATGATCGACTTCGCGGCCTTTTCCGAGCGCTCACCGAGCCGGTCGGCCAGCACGGCCACGACGAGGCCCAGAACCACGACGAAGGCGGGCACGATGATGATCCAGAGCAGGGTGTTGAGCAGCGTCGTACGGAACGCCGAACTGCCCAGCAGATCGGTGTAGTTCTCGAAGCCGACGAACTCCGTCGACTGCCGGTTGGCGAAGCTGAAGATCAGCGTCCGGATCGCGGGGTACAGCAGGAACAACCCGATCAGGAGCACAGCCGGCCCCACGAACACGTAGGGCTTGACCCGGTGCTCCCACCGGCCGGGCAGCCGCTCGGCGGCGTAGTTCAAGACGAAGTACAACACCATCGCACCGCCCACACCGGCCACGACGGCCAGCAGCGCGTTGATGATCTTGATCATCCGCACCTCTCCCGATCCGGGCTCGTGGCGCCATATGCGCCGCGGGCCGCCCGATCACCCGGCCCAACCCAGGGCCGCGTCCTGCAGACGGAGCTGCTGCGGGTCCGCCGGCCTCCCCAGGGATGAGCCGGCGACCCGCAGCCGGGCTCAGTCCTCCGGCCAGGTGTTCTCGATGTCGTCCAGCACGGACTGCAGGTCCTGCTGGCCGCTGATCCAGGCCGTCATGCCGCGCCAGAAGCTACCGGCACCGACCTCACCGGGCATCTGGTCCGAGCCGTCCACGCCGACGGTGTCGGAGTCGACGGCGAACCCGGCGATGGCCCGCGTGGTCTCGTCCAGGTACTGCGAATCATCGAACGTGGTGTGCGGCGAGAGCCACCCACCGATCTGCGCCCACGGGCCACCGAACTGATCCGAGGCGAGGAACTCCAGGACCTCGACGACTTCCTCGTCCTCGGCGTTGAAGATCGTGGCCCAGTCACCGCCGAGGAGGACAGAGTTCCCCTCCGCAGCACCGCCGTCGACCGGCGGCAGTTGGAACACACTCACCTGGTTATCCAGGTCCGCGGTGACCTCCGCCGGGAAGAAGTCGCCGGTGGTGATGAAGTTGGCCTGACGGTGCATGAAGCACTGCGGCGGGTCCTCGAACATCGGGTTGCCGGCGTTGCCGAAGCCACTACTGGCGATGCTGTCGCGGCCACCGAAGACGTTGCCCTCGGTGAAGGCGATCTCGGCGAAGGTCTCGGCCGCCTCGACCACGATCGGGTCGTTGAACGGCACCTCGTGCCGGGCCCAGTCGTTGTAGAAGTCCTCGCCGCCGACCCGCAGCACGTACTCCTCGATCCAGTCCGTGGCCACCCAGCCGATGGCCGGGCCGGACTCGATGCCGATGCACCAGGGTGCGGTGCCGGAATCGCGGATCGTGTCGGCCAGCTCGGTGAGTTCCGAGGTCGAGGTCGGCGCGGCGTACCCGGCGTCGGCGAACTCGGGAGCGGGCGTCCAGACCACGCTCTTGACCGCCATGCGCATCGGCACGCCGTACGTCGAGCCGTCCAGCTCGGTCGACTCGGCCAGGCCGGGGACCAGGGTCTCCTTGAGCGCGTCGATGTCCACGACGTCTTCCAACGGCGCCATGTCGCTGGTCGACGCGATGTCGAGGAGCAGACCGGGCTGCGGGAAGATCGCGATGTCCGGGGCGTTGTTGCCGGTCACCCGCGCGCTGATCTCCGTCGTGAAGTCCGTGGACGGCACGTAGGTGACGTCGATGCCGGACTCCTCCTCGAAGTCGACCAACGAGGCCTCGAAGGCCTCGCCTTCCGCGCCACCGAAGGCGCCGAGGATCTCGACCTCGCCGTCGCTGGTGTCGCCTCCGCCTCCGCCTCCGCCTCCGCCGCCTCCGCCTTCACTCAGGCAGCCGGCGGTGAACAGCGCTGCCACCGACAAGGCGGCGATCTTTCTGGTGGTGCTGCCTGACATCGGTTCTCCCGTGGCCTACGAATGGGTGTCGAGGAACTCTGGCACACAACTGTGTCAGCCGCCACACTCTCGATGGCAGCGTTTTCACCCGGCCGGGTACGCGGCCGAGGGCAATGACCGGAGGGGGTAGGCAGGCAGTGCGGGGCTCCGATGCCGCGCCGGCGGGCGCCGCCGACTTCGTTGCGGCCGGCGTGAACATCGTCGATGTCGCCCGTCGTGCGGGGGTGTCGATCTCCACGGTGTCGCGCACGCTGCGCGGGTCACTCAACGTGTCCGGCGACACCCGCGAGCGGGTGCTCCGCGCGGCGGCGGACCTGTCCTACGTCCCCTCCCCCGCGGCCTCCCGGCTCGCCTCCGGCCGGACTCGGACCATCGGCGTCATCGTGCAGTTCTCCGCCCGCTGGTTCTTCGCCGAGGTGATCCGCGGCGCCGAGGGCGTGCTGCGCGCTTCGGACTACGACCTGCTGCTGTTCAACGTGGGTGACCCGGCCAGCCGGGCCCACCTGTTCCAGACCATGCCGCTGCGCCGGCGGGTCGACGGCGTGCTCGCCGTGGCGACGAACTTCAGCGAATCGGAGACGACGGCCCTGACTCGCCTCGGCGTACCGCTGGTGATCGTCGGCCACCAGCCGGGCCCGAGCGGCGCGGGCGTCGGCATCGACGACACCGAGAGCGCGGCCATGGCCGTCCGGCACCTCGTGCTGCTCGGTCACGTCGACATCGCGATGATCTCCGGCCTGCCCGACGACCCGATCGGCCGGGGGACGACGCTCGCCCGGCGCGCCGGGTTCAGCGCCGGCCTGCACGCGGCCGGGCTGCCCGACCGCCCCGACCGGATCGTCTCCGAGCCGTGGGGGGTCGAGGGCGGGCGGCGGGCCATGGAGCGCCTGCTGACCCGGCCTCAGCTGCCGACGGCGGTGTTCGCCGAGTCCGACGAGATGGCCTTCGGTGCGCTGCGCACGTTGCGGCGGGTCGGGCTGGAGGTCCCGGGGGCGGTGTCCGTGATCGGTTTCGACGACCACGAACTGGCCCCAGCCAGCGATCTGACGACGATCGCCCAGCCGGCCTACGAGCAGGGTCGGCTGGCCGCGGCGATGGCGCTGGACCTGCTCACCGGCAACACCGACGAGGTCGACCAGCGGCTGACCCTGCCCACCCGGCTCGTCGTCAGGGGCACGACCGGCCCACCGCGCCGGGACCTCTAACGGGCGTGCACCTGACGCCGCCCCCCTCCGGACCTCGGCCGGGTACCCGGTGCGCCGAGAAAAGGGTTTGCCACGTCTCAATCTCGGCTGAGGCGTGTCAAACCCTGTTCTCGCGATCGCCGTTGGGCCGGTCAGGCTCGGGGTCCTCCGGTGGTGGGTCGAACGACGGGGGAACGCGGCGCAGGTGCTTGATCATCGAGCGGGCCAGGAACGCGATCCCGATGCCGAGCAGGACGACGACCAGCAGCGCGGTCGGGCCGGCCTCGGCCTGTTCCGGTTCGGCGGCGGCCAGCACGGCAGCCGCCCAGTCGGGCATCAGGCCTCGACCCGAGTGGCCACGCGGGCGAAGAGGTCGTCCTCGATCTCCCCGGGAGCCAGCGGCTCGACGAGGGACCGGGCCAGCTCGTAGTCCTCGGTCGGCCACACGTCACGCTGCAGTTCCATCGGCGTGCTGAACCACCGCCCGGTGGGGTCGACCTGGGTGGCATGCGCGATGAGCGCCCGGTCACGCAGCTCGAAGTAGTCCGAGCACGGCACCCGGGTGGTCACCCGGTCGGAGATGTCCTGCGCGTCGTCCCACTTCTCGAGCCACTCGACGTACGGCGAGTCCAGCTTGCGGGCCAGCAGCGCGTCGTGGATCGCCACGAGCCGCGGCTTGGTGAACGTCATGTGGTAGTAGAGCTTCAGCGGCTGCCAGGGCTCCCCGGTGCCGGGATAGCGGTCCGGGTCACCGGCCGCGTCGAACGCCTCGATCGACACCTCGTGGGTCTTGACGTGGTCCGGATGCGGGTAGCCGCCTCGTTCGTCGTAGGTCGTGACGACCTGGGGCCGGAACTCACGGATCAGCCGGACCAGCGGGGTCGCGGCCACGTCCAGCGGCTGCAGCGCGAAGCAGCCCTCCGGCAGCGGCGGCAGCGGATCGCCCTCGGGCAACCCCGAGTCGACGAAGCCGAGCCACGCCTGCCGCACGCCGAGGATCTCGCGGGCCGCCTCCATCTCGGCAGCGCGGATCCGGGAGATGTCGGCGAGCACCTCGGGCCGGTCCATGGCCGGGTTCAGGACCGAGCCCCGTTCGCCGCCGGTGCACGTCACGACCAGGACGTCGACGCCCTCCCGCACGTAGCGGGCCATCGTGGCGGCCCCCTTGCTGGACTCGTCGTCGGGGTGCGCGTGCACCGCCATCAGTCGCCGCGCGGCCTGCGAACCCGTCATTCCGGCTGTGCCTTTCCGTCGCTCTGGCTCCCCTGCGACACCGATTGTGCCCGCCGCGCGCATTCTCTACGTACGGCGAGCGTGCGCCCCCGACCGATGGGCGGTGTTACGTTCGACGGACGGCCCGGGCGGGATCTGCCCGGGCTGGCGCGATTCAGGCGGAAGGAGTCACCGTGTCGACGACCGAGCACGAGGCCAGCACGGCCTGGCTGACCCAGGAGGCCTACGACCGGCTGCACACCGAACTCGACTCCCTCATCGAGGGCCGCCCGACCATGTCCGCGGAGATCAACGCCCGCCGCGAGGAGGGGGATCTCAAGGAGAACGGTGGCTACCACGCGGCCAAGGAGGAGCAGGGCCGCCAGGAGGCCCGGATCCGCCAGCTCGAGGACCTGCTGCGCGGGGCGCACGTCGGCGAGGCACCCTCCGACGACGGTGTCGTGGAGCCCGGCAAGGTCGTCGTCATCGCCTACGACGACGGCGACACCGAGCGGTTCCTGCTAGGCGCGCGCGAGATCGCCGCGACGAGCGACATCACCGTCTACTCCCCCGACTCTGCCCTGGGCACGGCCATCATGGGCCGCTCGTCCGGGGACACGGTCACCTACACCGCCCCCAGCGGCGCGAAGATCCAGGTGACGATCGTCGAGTGCACGCCGTTCACCGGCTGAGTTCCACTGTGCTCGATCGACCGAGGTCGACGACAACAGGGGCGTGGTCCGAGGGCGAGCGGCCCTTGCGGGCCTCGCGGTCGACGTAGGCGTCGGTGATGTCGGCGTACGCCGCCGCGTTGGCCAGCACGAGGTCGATCCGCATCCCGAGGTTCTGGTGGAACGCGCCGGCCCGGTAATCCCAGTAGGTGAACGGCGTGTCGTACTTCAAGGCCCGCGCCGGGACGTCGTGCAGGCCGGCGTCCAGCAGCGCGCGGACCGCGCCACGCTCGGCCGGCGTCACGTGCGTGGAACCGACAAACGCCGCCGGGTCCCAGACGTCGGCGTCGGTCGGCGCCACGTTGAAGTCCCCGGCCAGCACGAACGGCCGCTCAGCGGCTGCCTCCGGCTCGATGGCCGAGCGCAGGGCGGTGAGCCAGCGCAGCTTGTACGCGAAGTGCGGGTCCTCGGGCGACCGGCCGTTGGGCACGTACACCGACATGACCCGTACGCCGCTGCAGGTCGCGGCGATCGCGCGGGCCTCCGGCGGTTGCTCCGCGTCGGGGATTGACGGGATCCCAGGAAAACCCACTGCGATGTCGCTCGAGCCCATCCGCGACAGGACGGCCACGCCGTTCCAGCGACCGTCGCCGTGGACAGCGGCGGCGTACCCGAGTTCCGCCACCTCGGCGCGCAGGAACGCCGCGTCGGGGCACTTGGTCTCCTGCAGACAGACCACGTCGGGCCCGGTGACGCGCAACCAGGCCAGCAGCCGCGGCAACCGCGCGCTGACGGAGTTGACGTTCCATGTCACTAGCCGCACGGGTGGCTGACCCTCATGCCGATGGTCCGCTCAGTACGCGTTCCAGCAACGGATTCGTCCGGTAGCGCACGTGCGCGGACAGCGCGATATAAGTCGAGGTGCGCGCGATGTCGTCGTCGGCCACCACCGCGTCGATGACGCGCTGCAGGTCGGGGTTGGACCGGGCCACGATCCGCACCATCAGATCGGCGTCTCCGGTGATCGTGTGCACCTCGATCACCTCGGGGATGGCGGCCAGCCGTTGCGCCACCGCCGTCCCCCGGCCCTGGCGGATCTGCAGGGTGGCGAACGCGGTCACGCCGTAGCCCAGCGCGGCCGGATCGACGTCGGGGCCGAAACCGCGGATGACGCCGGTGCGCTGCAACCGGTCCAGCCGCGCCTGGACGGTGCCGCGGGCCACCCCCAGCCGCCGGGAGCACTCCAGGACGCCCAGCCGGGGCTCAGCCCCGAGCAGCAGGAGTAGCCGGGCATCCAAGGTGTCCACCAGAGCCGGGTTCACCCCGTCAAGACTAGGCACTATGTCCAGCGTGTGGCGGCCCGGTTGCACAAGCTGTAGGCGACGGCCAGGGTGGCCGGATGACGCAGACGATGCCCGACACCGCCGCAGTCGACGTCGACACCCTGGTCGGGGCGGTCTACCACGACCCGGCCAACGATCCGTTCCCGGTCAAGGGGATGGACGCGGTGGTCTTCGCCGTCGGCAACGCCAAGCAGGCCGCGCACTTCTACAGCTCGGCGTTCGGGATGACCGTCGTCGCGTACTCGGGGCCGGAGACCGGCTCGCGGGAGGCCGCGTCCTACGTTCTGCGCTCGGGGTCGGCCCGCTTCGTGCTCACCGGCGCCGTCGTCGCCGGCACCGACATCGGCCGGCACGTCGCGGCGCACGGGGACGGGGTGATCGACCTCGCGCTGGAAGTGCCCGACGTCCACCGGGCCGTCGACTACGCCCGCGGGCAGGGGGCGACGGTGCTCGAGGAGGCGCACGAGGTCACCGACGCGCACGGGACCGTGGTGCTCGGGGCGATCGCGACGTACGGCCAGACCCGGCACTCCCTGGTCGACCGCTCCCGGTACACCGGGCTCTACCGGCCCGGGTACGTCGAGGCGGCGCCGCTGATCGTGCGGCCGGCCGACGGCCCGAAGCGCTACTTCCAGGCCGTCGACCACTGCGTCGGCAACGTCGAACTCGGCCGGATGGACGAGTGGGTGCGCTTCTACAACCAGGTCATGGGCTTCACGAACATGAAGGAGTTCATCGGCGACGACATCGCCACCGAGTACTCCGCGTTGATGAGCAAGGTGGTGACCAACGGCAACCACCGGGTGAAGTTCCCGCTCAACGAGCCGGCCCTCGGCAAGCGCAAGTCGCAGATCGACGAGTACCTGGAGTTCTACGGCGGCCCGGGCGTACAGCACATCGCCCTCGCCACCGGGGACATCGTCGCCTCCGTGCGGCACATGCGGGCGCAGGGCGTGGAGTTCCTGGACGCACCGGACTCCTACTACAACACCCTGGGCGGGTGGGTCGGCGATACCCGGGTGCCGGTGGACACCCTGCGGGAGCTGAAGATCCTGGCCGACCGCGACGAGGACGGCTACCTGCTGCAGATCTTCACCAAGCCGGTGCAGGACCGCCCGACGGTGTTCTTCGAGCTGATCGAGCGACACGGCTCGCTGGGTTTCGGCAAGGGCAACTTCAAGGCGCTGTTCGAGGCCATCGAGCGCGAGCAGGAGCGCCGCGGCAACCTCTGAGCGGCTCGCGCCCGGTCAGGTCGCCGGCGGGGGAGGGTAGGCCAGGACCAGCCCGTCCCGGTCGTCGTCGGTGGTGACAGTGCCGGCGAGGTACACGTCGCCCGTGCGCGGGTCCAGCGCCAGGTCGGAGAGGTCGTCGGGGAAAGCGGCCGGGCCCGTGACGTACCACTCGTCCCTGAGCAGCTCGCCGTCGAGGCCGTAGCTGACGAGCTCGATGAGGTCACCGTTCGCCTCGTCCACGAAGTTCACCGCGACCTGGGTGGTTCGGGTCACCGGGTCGAAGGCCAGCTCCAGCGGGATGTCCGGACCGAACTGGCCGATCGGACGGTCCAGCGTCGTGCGCCACAGCGGACGCCCGGACGCCGAGTACGCCCGGGTGAGGAGGGCGACGGCCCGCCCGGACGTCGAGGTTGCAGGGGTCGACCCGACGACGACCTCCCCGGACACCTCGTCGACGGCCACCACGCTCTCGGTGCCCAACTCGTTCAACCGGTCAGGCTCCTGCCGGGACCACAGCCGCGCACCGGTGGAGTCGTAGGCGACGGTCGCGAAGAAGGAGCGGTCGGGAAAGTTCTGCGTGTGACCAGCGACGTAGATCGCACCTGTCCGCGAGTTCACCGCCACCGACGACACGTCCTCCAGCCGGCCCGCGGGTTCGACGGCCGCCCACAGCCGTCGACCTGCGGGGTCGTAGGCCACCGTCGCGGCGCCACCGAGGCCGGTGCCTGCGGATCCGGTGACGTAGACCGCGCCGGTGGACGGGTTCAGCGCGAGGTCCGCCGGCCGGTTGTCCTGCTCTCCGCGGCCGCCGTACCTGGCGCTCCAGCGCGGTGTGCCGCTCAGATCGAAGGCCGAGGTCAGGAAGAAGTGGTCCTCGCCGCCGAACGGCGACCCGTCGCTGAGCAGGAGGAGCTGACCCCGACCGGGATCGAGGACCATCTCGACCGGCCGGACGTTGGTGTCGGCGCCGAAGTCGAAGCGTCGCTCCCAGAGGAGTCGGCCGCGGCGGTCGTAGGCCACGAGCACGGTGTCGGCCAGGAAGCTGTCGGGATCGTCCACCGACAGCACCGCAAAAACTGTGCCATCGTCCGGGCTGACCACCATGTCGACGGGAAAGGCGGTCTCCCGTTGCGGCGTCACGTAATTGCGGGCCCAGAGACGGCTGCCGTCCCGGTTGTAGGCCGTGAGCGACACGAATCGCCCGGCGGTGGCCCGCTCCATGGACCCGAGCACGTACACGTCGCCGGTCTGCCCGCTCACGGCGACCGCCCGGGCCGAATCAGAGCGGCCGAAGGCGTCCTGCGTGGCAACCCAACGTGGCCCGGCCGCGGCCTGCTCGGCGACAGCCGGGGCGACGGGCGCCACCAGCGCGATGCCCATCCCGAGCACAAGCAGAGAACGCAAGGTAAGACGCATGATCCGAACCCCCAGTTGGCTGGCCCCCAAGCTAGGTGGTCCGCCACCCGGTAGACAAGATCTACCCTCGACCGGTGGATACCCAGACACTGCGCGGCATCCAGGCCCCGCTCAAGCAGCAGTACCGCGACCAGCCGGACAGCGCGGTGATCACCCTGCTCGCCGAGGGCAGCCTGGACGGCGCCGATGTCACCTGCTCGGTGCAGACCGGCCGGGCCCTGGTCGAAGCGGGATTGCACCCGGCCAGCGGTGGCGACGGGGCGGCGGCCTGCTCCGGCGACATGCTCCTGCAGGCGCTCGTCGCCTGCGCGGGTGTGACGCTGCGGGCCGTGGCCACGTCGATGGGCCTGGACGTGAGCGGCGGCACGGTGCATGCCGAGGGAGATCTGGACTTCCGCGGCACGCTCGGCGTCGACAAGCAGACGCTGGTCGGGTTCTCCGACATAAGGCTGCGCTTCGACCTCGCCGGCGCCGACCTCGACGACGACCAGCGGGCCGCCCTTCTCGAGCTGACCGAGCGCTATTGCGTCGTTCTGCAGACCCTGCGCACGCCCCCGACCACCACGGCGACGCTGGCCTGAGGCTTAGCCCGGAGCACCGGGCGCAGCTCAGGAACTGCTGTAGGCCAACGTCAACCAGTTGGAAGTGTCGTCGGGCTCGAACGTTGTCCCGACCAGGTATGTGTTCCCGTCCTGCGGATTCACCGCCAGGTCGGCCAGGCCCGTGCGGTCGCCGACGTACGTCGCCGTACGCAGCGGTTGCCCGGTCCGGTCGAAGGTTGACAGCGTGATCAGGCTGTCGACGAACACACCGGTCGACACCTGCACGTGCCCCCGGGGATCTACGGCCAGCTGGGGCTCGCTCTGCTCGCCGGCCTCCGGTCCGGTCAGCGTCTGCCGCCAGTTGAGCCGGCCGGTCGGAGTGTACGAACGCAGCCGCAGCTCGCCCTGCTCGACGTCGGGGAAGGTGTACCGGGCGGAGCCGACGACGACTGCACCCGTGGCGGGGTCGACCGCCAGGTCACTGCGCGACACCGAATCCGTCGGTTCCGCCTCCTGCCGGGTCCACCGACGAGTGCCGTCGGAGTTGTACGCGACGGTCACCAGGAAGTCGCCGCCGGACACGACCAGTTCGCCCCGGGAACCCGTCACGTACACCGTGCCGGAGTCCGGATCGACGGCGAGATCCCGGGCGAAGTTCACCTCGGCCTCGCCCTGGAAGTCGCGCGCCCACAGCAGCTCCCCGTGAGCGCCGAACGCCACGGTGGTGTACACGGTGGGACCTGGTACGGAGGAGCCGACGTACGTCGATCCGATGACGTAGACCTGCTTGCGCACGGCGTCGAAGGCCATCTGCAACGGTTCGAACCGCCCACCGGCCGCGTTGTACGCCGACGTCCGCAGCAGCCGGCCGCTCGAGGTGTAGTAGCGGACGGCCGACTCCGTGCCGCCGAAGGCATCCGCCAACTGGTAGACCGTGCCGCTCCCGGAATCGACTGCCATGTCCAGCGCCGGTCCGGGGCCGGGGCGACGCCAGCGGGTCGAGCCGTCCTCGTCGTAGGCGACGAGGGCGGCGTAACTGCCGGTCCGGTCGGGCTCGTCCACCGAGCCGGTGACGTACACGCTGCCCGAGGCGGGATCGACGGCCACCGCCCGGGCGAAATCGAAGTCGTTGGGCCCCGCCTCGATGGCCACCCAGCGCGGCTCGTCCGCGACGGCCGCCTGGACCGGCTGGACGGGACTGACGAGCAGGGCCTAGAGCAGAACGGCGAACGCCGGCCTGGATCTCACGATGGAATGCTCCCCGAAGTGGGCCAACCGGTCCGTCAGGGCATCATGGCGACGAACCCCGCGTCGTGCAACTGTCCTACGACGCGCTCGGAGTGTTCCTGGCCGCGGGTCTCCAGGGACAGCGCGACCAGGACCTCGCCGAGGTGCAGCTGCCCGCCGGTCCGCGAGTGCTCGACGTCGAGGACGTTGGCGCCGAGTTCGGCCACCAGATCCAGGATGCTGGCGAGCGACCCCGGCCGGTCCGGCACCCGCAGCCGCAGCGACAGGTACCGCCCGGCGGCAACCAGGCCGTGCTGCATGACGCGCAACAGCAAAAGTGGGTCGATGTTCCCGCCGGACAGGACGGCCACCACCGGTCCGGCGTACCGCTGCGGCTCCTCCATCAAGGCGGCCACTCCCGCGGCCCCTGCCGGCTCCACGACGAGCTTGGCCCGTTCGAGGCAGAGCAGCAGGGCCCGGCTCAGCGCCTCCTCGGACACGGTCACGATCTCGTCGACGAGGTCCCGGACAAGATCGAACGTGACGTTCCCCGGCTGCGGTACGGCGATGCCGTCGGCCATCGTCGACATCGTGGCCAACCGCAGCGGCCGCCCGGCGGCCAGCGACGGTGGGAACGCCGCGGCGCCGGCCGCCTGCACCCCCACCACGCGGATCGTCGGGTCGACGCCCTTGATCGCCGCACCGATCCCGGCCACCAGCCCACCGCCGCCGGTACAGACCAGGACGGTCCGGACGTCGGGGCGCTGCTCCAGGATCTCCAGCCCCACCGAACCCTGGCCGGCGATGATGTCGGGGTGGTCGAACGGGTGGATGAACACCGCGCCGGTACTCGTGGCGTGCTCGACCGCGGCGTCCAGCGCGTCGCGGATGGTCTCCCCCACGAGGTGGACCTCCGCGCCGTACGACGCCGTCGCGGCGACCTTCGGCAGCGGCGCCCCGGAAGGCATGAAGACGGTCGAGGCCGCCCCGAGCATCCGGGCGGCGAGCGCGACGCCCTGGGCGTGGTTGCCCGCACTGGCCGCGACCACGCCGTAGGACCGCTGCTCGGCGGTGAGCCGACTGATCCGCACGTACGCGCCGCGCAGCTTGAACGAGCCGGTGCGCTGGAGGTTCTCGCACTTGAAGTACACCGGGGCGCCGACCTCGGCCTCCAATACGCGGCACTGCTCCATCGGCGTACGGCGGACGACGCCGTCGAGTAGCACGCGGGCGGCCCGGACCTCCTCGAGGCCGACCCGCGGCACGTCAGGTCGCTCGTTCACGCGTGCCAGTACCGGTCGCCCCGCAGGACCAACGCGGCGGCACCGATCAGGCCGGCCTGCTGACCCAGTGCGGCCGGTATCGCCCGCGGGGCACGGGCGTAGTGAACGCCGGCGTGCTCGGCGTACGCCTCGGCCAGCGGGCCGAAGAGCAGCTCCCCGGCCTGGGCCAGGCCACCTCCGATGCAGACCAGCTCCAGGTCGAGCAGGGCGACCGTGGAGGCCAGGGCCAGGCCGACCGCGCGGCCGGCCCGGGTGAGGGCGGCCACCGCGATCTTGTTGCCGGTCCGGGCGGAGGCGGTGACCGCCGCGGCGGTGGGTTCGCCGTCGTTCCAGCCGTGTTCGACCGCCCACGCGGCCACCGCAGGTCCGCGGGCCACTGCCTCCAGACACCCCCGTCCACCGCACCGGCACTGCGGGCCGTCCGGCTCGACCACGACATGCCCGATGTGCCCGCCGTTGCCGGTAGCACCGTCGTGCAGGGCGCCACCGAGGATCAGCCCACCACCGACTCCGGTGGACACGACCATCCCGAGCATGTTGGCGTGCTCCTGGCCGGCGCCCTGCCAGTGCTCGGCGATGGCCACGCAGATGGCGTCGTTGTGCAGCCGAACCTCGGCCCCGTAGCGCTCCTGCAGCCGGTCACGCAGCGGGAAGTCCCGAAAGCCGGTCATGGTCAGCGGCGTGACGCGGCCCTCCGGCCACTGCATCGGGCCGCCGCAGCCGACGCCGATCGCCTCGACCGCCGGCCGCCCGGCGCCGTCGAGCGCGCGCTCTATCCCGCCGACCAGGGCCGACCAGACCGCCTCGGCGTCACCGTCGGGGGGCGTCGGGGTCCGGTGCTCGCTGATCAGCTGCCCGGCGTGGTCCACCACGCCGGTGGCGAGCTTGGTTCCACCGACGTCGACGACCAGGACGCGCTGCATGGCTGCATTCTGGCCTGCCGTCCTCGGTCTATCCGCAGTGGGCGGCGGCGTCGGACCCTGGGCACCGCCGGTCAGCGTCCATAGGCAACCAACACCGAACTCCCGTCCGCCATGAACAGCAGGTCCCTTGTTACCGAGCGGCGTTACAACGATGCCGTTGAACAGCCATGAGACGTCGCCGAGCAGGACCTCGCTGTGTCCATTGTGTATGCGCAGGATGCGCTGATCGAATCCAGAGTCACCGACGAGAAGGGATCCGTCGACATCTATTGCCAACGCGGTCAGGACCGATCCCTCTTGCCTTTCCCCGGCGTCGTGAAAGGAACGATTGCTCCCTCGCCGTCAGCGCTAGTGGTGCCGGGGTCTGCGACCAGACTCAGCTGTCCGTCCGCGACAGCCAGCACGGTAGCTCCCGTTGCGACGTATATGGTTCCGTCGTCGGCAACGACCAGGCCAGAGAGCAAGGGCATGGCTTGCGCGGTCGCTTCCCGAGGAAACGTTCCGAGGGGTGTCTCGGGCAGACACCCATCACAGTTGGCAGTGAAACCCGTACCGACAACTCGGGTCACTGCTCCGGCCCGATCAACCTGAACGACCGAGGCAGCCGTCTGGACAAACAAATCTCCGGTGGGTCCCACGGCGGCGCGCGGGGGACCGTACAGCGACTCCGCGGGCACAGCGACGGCGACATTCCACTCCCCGGCGGCTGTCCGCTCAAGTACCCGAGCCGCCGAGCCGTCCCAGACGTAGAGCGTGCCATCGGCCGCGGCTGCCAGTGGCAGGACATCCGACGGCACCCCGATCCCGTCGAGTTCTGATGGCAGCTCCAGCGCAGAGAGAACCCCGTCCGAATGCAGGACGCCGATATGCGGCCCGGCTGATTCGACGGTGTCACCACCGGCCGCTTCAGCCCGCAAATCGTAGGAGAGCACGACCGTCCCATCGGGAAGGGATACCGCCCCGTTGATGGAGAACTGCGTCGTGGCACCGGGTAGCCCCAGCCCACGGAAGAGCGGGAGCCTTGTCTCATATCGGGCGTCCAGACCTGCCCAGTCCGGTACGACCACCTCGGGTATTGGCGCGTTCGGTTGAGCGCCAGGCTCGGCGCATCCGCTCGCCGCGACGATCATTATCGAACTAAGACCGAGGCAAAGAACCGCTCGCCCAGAGCATGTGAGCACGCAGCCACCTCCGTAAGGTGTCTCTCCGGGCGAGCGAGCACTCCATGACACCACGGATCGCCGCCGGGAAGGGTCGATGCGGTCGGACCGATGCCCCGGCGATCGGCCGAGCGCCTGCCGGCGTCCGCGTCGGCGACGTACCTTCGGAACGTGACGGCTCCCCTCACCCCCACCGCCCCGTTCACCCCACCGGCCGAGCTCCCCACGACGCTCGGGGCGCTGCACGCGGCCGGCCATCCGTACCGCCCGGTCAAGGCCGAGATCAGGGCCAACCTGCTGGCCCGGCTGGCCGCCGGCGAGCCGTCGTTGCCGGGCATCGTCGGCTTCGACGACACCGTGGTACCTGAGGTCGAGCGTGCGCTGCTCGCCGGGCACGACATGGTCCTGCTCGGCGAACGCGGGCAGGGCAAGACCCGGCTCATCCGCACCCTGCTCGGCCTGCTGGACGAGTGGACCCCGATGCTCGCCGGCAGCGAGCTGAACGAGCACCCGGACCACCCGATCTCGGTCTGGGGCCGGCGACAGGTGGCCGAGTTCGGCGAGTCGACCCCGGTGTCCTGGCTGCATCGCAGCGAGCGGTACGGCGAGAAGCTGGCCACGCCGGACACCAGCGTCGGTGATCTGATCGGTGACGTCGACCCGATCAAGGTGGCCGAGGGCCGCACCCTCGGCGACCCCGAGACGGTGCACTACGGCCTGGTCCCACGGACGAACCGCGGCATCTTCAGCGTCAACGAGCTGCCCGACCTGGCCGAGCGGATCCAGGTCGCGCTGCTCAACGTGCTGGAGGAGCGCGACATCCAGATCCGCG
>JACCSC010000104.1 GCA_013813215.1 Geodermatophilaceae bacterium
GTGCGCGACCGCGGCCTCGGCCGCTGCGCGGGCCACCGTGAGGATGGTGCCCTCGACCGGGTCAGCCACGGCGTCGTACGCCAGCGCCACGGCGCGGGAGAGCCCGGCGGCCAGGACCTGCGCCGGCTCCTCGTCGAACGGCGCCTCGGCCAAGCCGCGGAGCAACTGGCTGACGATCACTCCGCTGTTGCCCCGCGCACCTAGCAGAGCACCCCTCGCCATCGCCGCCAAGGTCCCGGCCGCAGTCTCCGGTGCCGTCGCGGTGACCCGGTCGGCCGCGGAGCGCAGCGTGAGGAGCAGGTTGGTCCCGGTGTCGCCGTCGGGCACGGGGAAGACATTCAGGTCGTCGATCTCCTGCCGGTGCTCCGCGAGGGAGTGGACGCACAGCTCGCACCAGGCCGTCACGGTGGCGGCGTCGAGCCGACCGGACAGCCCCGGGGGCGGTACGACGGCAGGCGGCCCCGGCATGGCGCGGAGCCTAATCGGCGGGTCCGACACGGATCGGGCCCGCGCGTCGCCCCCGTCGGGCGATTCGGCAGGGGAGCCCGGCCTCGGCTAACCTGTGCTGTGGTGCCCGGGACCGTCCGGGCTGCCCGTGTCCCGGGCAGGTATCTCTCAGGAGTGATTCGACGTGGCAGCCGTGTGCGATGTGTGTGGCAAGGGTCCTGGCTTCGGCATGTCGGTGTCGCACTCCCACCGCCGGACCCACCGCCGTTGGAACCCGAACATCCAGACCGTCCGGGCATTGATCAAGCCCGGCACCCGTCGCCGGCTCAACGTCTGCACGTCCTGCCTCAAGGCGGGCAAGGTCGTCCGCGGCTGACCGCCCCCAACTTGTCAGTGGGTCGGCGTCACCCGTGACGCGAATCCACTGACAACGTGGCTCAGGGCGCCACGCTGCGAGCGCGCGCCGCGATGACGATCAGCTCGACCACGGTGTCCTGTGGCATCGCCGTGGAATCCAACACGAGGTGATACTGCCGGCAGTCGTGCCAGTCCCGGCGATAGACGTGCCGCCAGTAGGCCTGCCGGGCCGCGTCGTTCTCGCGTTGGACGCTCTCGTCGACCTGCTCGTCCGGCTCGGCGTGAGCCTGCGCCTGGGCCAGCCGGGCCGCCGGTGGGCCGTCGAGCCGCACGTGCAGGGCGTTCGGTACGTCGGCCAGGACGAGCGCCCCGGCCCGGCCGAGGATCACCCCGCCGGTGCTCGCCGCCACCTCGTGCAGGACGTGTTCGGTCTGCTCGCGGAAGGCTCGTTCATCGTGCACGACGCCGTAGGCCAGCGGTCCCGTGCCGGACAGGTCGGGCACCAGCGCCATCGAGGAGATCAGCCGCCACAGGCCGGTGCTCGCCTTCTCGTCCTGGGCGGCCGCATCGTCCAACGTGACGCCCAGCTTGTGCGCCACCGAGGCCGGGATGGCGCGGTCGACGAAGGGCAGGCCCAGGGCACCGGCGACCGCCGGACCCACCTCGCTGCCCAGTGCGCCGTACGACGCCGAGATCGTCACGATGCCCATCGCGTCACCGCCCAGACCAGTCACCGCTCCGGCCGGTCGCTATCGCGGGTCGGCCGGATCCGGCGAGTCGGGGACCAGGATGTCAGCCCCGGCCGTGCTTGCCGAGGGGGCCAGCCGCTTGCCGCAATCGATCCTCACGTCCGGCTCGTGCCAGTGCCGAAGGCGTCCCACCCCGCATGCGGGTACGGCGCCCCGTCGACCAGCACGCCCTCCCCCTCCCGGACCCGGCCGATCACCGTCCACCCCGCGGGCACGTCGGAGGCCGAGCCGAACGTCGCGACCAGGGCATGGTCCTCACCGCCGGTGAGCAGCCAGCGCAGCGGGTCGACGTTCAGCGCCCGGCCCACGTCCTGCAGGCGGGACGACACCTCGAGGCGCGCGGTCTCGAGGCGGATCTGCACGGCACTCGCCCGCGCGATGTGGCCGAGGTCCTGCACCAGCCCGTCGCTCACGTCGCACATGGCGTGCGCGCCGCAGCGGGCGGCGACGGGGCCCTCGGCGTACGGCGGGGCGGGGCGGCGGTGGGCGGCCACGACCTGCGCCGGGGAACGGAAGCCGCGGCTGAGCACGGCGAGCCCGGCGGCCGACCAGCCCAGCCGGCCGGTGAGGGCCACGACGTCACCGGGCTCGGCTCCGGAGCGGGTGACCGGCGGGCGGCCCTGCAGGTCACCGAGGGCGGTGACTGCCAGGGTGAGCGTCGGACCGCGGCTGACGTCGCCGCCGACGAGCACGGCCCCGACCAGATCACACTCGCCGTCGAAGGCGGCGGTGAACTCCTCGGCCCAGGTGACGGGCAGGTCGAGCGGGCACACCAGGGCCACCAGGACCGCGGTGGGGACGGCGCCCATCGCGGCCACGTCCACCAGGTTCTGCGCCGCGGCCTTGACGCCGACGTCGGCGGCGGAGGACCAGTCGCGCTTGAAGTGCACGCCGTCCACGAGCAGGTCGGTGCTGGCCACCACCCGACCGTCGGCGGCCCGGACGACCGCGGCGTCGTCGCCGGGGCCGAGCACCACCACCGGACTGCCGCGCAACCGGCCGGTGATGCGCTCGATCAGTGCGAACTCCCCGATCTCGCCAACAGTGATGGCCGACCTCCCGATCTGTCCTGTTAGGTTCTACCCGCTCCCCGCAGACGCGACGAAAGGGATGGCTGTGGTCCAGGCCTACATCCTCATCCAGACCGAAGTCGGCAAGGCTGCCGCCGTCGCGACCTCCGTCGCGGAGATCAAAGGCGTCACGGCCGCGGAGGACGTCACCGGCCCGTACGACGTCATCGTGCGGGCGGAGGCGCGCAACGTCGACGAGCTCGGCAAGCTCGTGGTGGCGAAGGTCCAGGGGGTCGACGGCATCACCCGCACCCTGACCTGCCCGGTCGTGCACCTCTGATCCGTCCGTCCCTTCTGGCGACTGCGGTCGCCGTCCCGGTGTTCGTCGTTCTCACGCTGGTCCTCAACGCCGGCGAGCCCGGCGAGCCCGGTGAGGCAGTCCCCAGCTCGGCCCCGCGCGCGGAGCTGCCCCCGCTGGACGTCGAGACCCCGCCGGTCACCGCGGACGCCGATCGGGTCTGCCCGGGTCTGATGGGCGGCCTGCCCCTCCTGCTCGGCGATGCGCAGGCCCGCCCGGTGCGCTCGGCCACGCCGTACGCCGCCGCCTGGGGTGATCCACCGATCGTGTTGCGCTGCGGGGTGGCGCGTCCGGCGGCACTGGCGCAGGACTCACAATATTTCGGCGTCGGCGGGGTGGAGTGGTTCACCGAGCCCGGCGACGACGCGACGGTGTGGACCAGCGTGGACCGGGCGGTGTACGTCGAGGTGTCCGTGCCGAACAGCGAGTCCGGGCAGCTCATCGCGGTGGTCGCCGCGGTGGTGGCCGATCGGGTGCCGGTGCTCAGCGGGCCGAATGCCTCGCCAACGCCGACGCGATGAGCCGGTCCATCAGGGCCGGGTAGCCGAGGCCGCTGGCCGCCCACATCCGCGGGAACATCGAGATCTCGGTGAAGCCGGGCATCGTGTTGACCTCGTTGACCACCGGGCCGTCGGCGGTGAGGAAGAAGTCCACCCGGGCCAGACCCTCGCCGGACAGCGCGGTGAACGCGGCCCCGGCCATGGCCCGCATCGTCTCCGCCGTGCGCATCGGCAGCACCGCCGGTACGTCGAACTCGCACGCGTCGTCGAGGTACTTCGCCTCGAAGTCGTACCAGTCGTGCTGCCCGACCAGGCGGATCTCCCCGCAGACGCTGGCCTCCGGTGGCCCGCCGTCGAGTCCCTCGAGTACCCCGCACTCGATCTCCCGGCCGGCGACCGCGGCCTCGACGAGGATCTTGCGATCGATGGCGCGAGCGACGTCCATGGCGGCGGCCAGGTCCGCCCAGTCGGTCACCTTGGTGATGCCGATGCTCGAGCCGGCCCGGGCGGGCTTGACGAAGACCGGCAGCCCCAGCCGGTCCCGATCGGCGGCGGTCAGTTCGGCACCGGGGCGCAGCACGGCGAACTCGCCGACCGGCAACCCGGCCACGGCCAGCAGCTTCTTCGTGAACTCCTTGTCCATCCCCGCGGCGCTGGCGAAGACGCCGGCCCCGACGTACGGGACGCCGGTCATCTCCAGCAGCCCCTGAATGGTGCCGTCCTCGCCATAGGCCCCGTGCAGTACCGGAAAGACGACGTCCACTTCCCCCAATGCGGCGGGCCCGTCCCTGGCATCGAGCAGCAGCAGGCCGCGGCGGTCCGGATCGCCGGACAGCAGTACCGCCGAACCTGTTCCGACCTCGGGCAGCTTGCCGCCGTGGATCGCCAGCGCCTCAGGGTCGTCGGCGGCGAGCACCCACCCCCCGGCCCGGGTGATCCCGATCGGGACGACGTCGTACCGCACGCGATCCAGGGCCCGCATCACGTTGCCCGCGGACACACAGCTGATCGCATGCTCGGCGCTACGCCCCCCGAACACGACCGCCACACGCAGCCGGGGGGTCATGGCCGCGACCCTAACGAGTCCGCCGCGGCCACGAAGTCCGCGACGAGGTCGGCGGTGTCCTCGACCCCGCAGGACACGCGGACGAAGCCCGGCGCCACGGCGTCACCCCACCGCGCCCGCCGGTCGACGGTCGTGTGCAGGCCGCCGAAGCTCGTGGCGGCCAGCGCCAACCGGCTGGCCGCGAGGAAGGCGTCCACCGCGGCCTCATCGGCCAGGTCGAAGACGACCACGCCCGACGGGCGCAGCATCTGCGCCGTGGCCAGGTCGTGTGCAGGATCCTCGGCCAGCCAGGGGTAGCGCAGCCCGCCGATCGCCGGGTGCCCGGACAGTGCCTCGGCCAGCGCACGGGCGTTCGTCGCCTGCCGGTGCAGGCGCAGGTCCAGGGTGCCCAGCGACCGGTGCGCCAGCCACACCTCGAACGGGCCGGGGACGACGCCGGTCCGGGTCCGCCAGGCCAGCAGCCGCGCGGCCCGCTCGGCGTCCCGGCAAGCCACGTGGCCCAGCACGAGGTCGCTGTGCCCGGTGAGCGCCTTGGTGTCGCTGGCCAGGCTGAAGTCCACGCCGAAGTCCAACGGCCGCTGGCCCAGCGGCGTGGCCATCGTGTTATCCACCGCGACCAGGCACCCGGCGGCCTGGGCGGCCGCGGTCACCGCGGCCAGATCACAGACGTCCAGGCCCGGGTTGGACGGGGTCTCGACCAGCACGAGCGTGGCACCGGCCAGCCCACCTTCGCCGGCCCACCCGGCGACCTCCGCCGTCGGAACCGTCACCACCTCGTACCAGGGCAGCTCCTCGGCCAGCACGCCGCGCACCTGGTAGTAGCCGTCGGAGGGGACGACGACCCGATCGCCCGGCCGCAGCACGGACTGCAGCACCGCGCTGGCGGCGGCCATCCCGGAGGGGAAGACGACGGCAGGCCCGCCCTCGAGGGCACCCAGCGCCTGCTCGAACGCCGACCAGGTGGGGTTCTCGTTGCGCGCGTAGAACCGTGTGTCGGGCCCCAGGTGGTACGGCGCGGCGAACACCGGCCCGGGCCGGAACGGTTCTCCGGCCACGGCCGGCGGCTGGCCGGCCGCGACGACCCGCGTGCCGTCGCCGTACTGCGGGCTCACTCGCTCTCGGCTCATTCCGGCTTGGGTTCCCGGTTCATGACCCGGCGTACGACGTCCGCGGTCCGCTCGCCGCCGTGGCAGAT
>JACCSC010000421.1 GCA_013813215.1 Geodermatophilaceae bacterium
GGCGACTTCCTCGCCGGTGACGGCATCGTTGAGCGGTGCGCCCTCATCGGCGGCGACGTACCAGGAACCCTGGACGTAGCTCTCCAGCAGTGCCGTCATCTTTTCGCGCTCCCTGCGGTTCGAGGCTGCCGTCGCCAGCAGTGTGCTACCCGCCTCGCGGCACCGAGCAACCGGTGACAGTGGACGCGACCCCGCAGCCGGAGGACGGTGTGCCGTGATTGGCGCCGGCGCGACGCCGAAAGGTGGCCGGAATGACGCAGGTCGACGCGGGCTCGCGGCTGGCGTACGTGGAGCGGCACATCCGATTCGAGAACGAGCACGACCTGGACGCGGTGATGACCACGTTCGGAGCCGATCCCCGCTACGACGACGAGCCGGCGGGCGAGCACCACATCGGCCGCGATGGCGTGCACGGGTACCACACGCGGCTGCTGGCCGCGGTACCGGACCTGCACATCGATGTCGAGCACCGGCACGCGAGCGCCGAGGCCGTGATCGTGCAGTGCCGCATCACCGGGACCCACCAAGGCGCGTGGCGGGGCTTGCCGCCCACGGGCCGCCGAGTGTCGTTTCCGCTGTGTGCGATCTACATCTTCACCGAGAGCGGCGAGCTGGCCGGCGAGCAGATCTACTACGACCGGGTCACGGTGCTCGGTCAGCTCGGCGTCTTCCGCGATCCGGAGAGCCGCAGCGGTCAGGCCCTGATCGCGCTCAACCATCCGATCACCGTGGGTCGCGGCCTGTTCGGCGCCCTCCGATCTCGGATGCGAGGCCCTCAGGGCGGCGCGTCGCCGACCAGCCCCACGGTGGTCGCGAGCACGAAGTGGTCGCCTACCGGCGTCGCCATCGCGAGGACAGTCCTGGCGACGCCGCCGGCACCTCCGCCGTACACCAGTTCCTCGGCCGCGCCCATCGGGACCTGCCAGGTCGTCCTGCCCGTGCGGAGGTCGAAGCCCTCGACGACCACGTCGACGTCACGGAAGGTCGGATCGCCACCCGGACGCAGGGTCAGGACGCCACGGTAGGCGCACCGCACGGGCGCGGGATCGTCGTCGACGGCGATTCGTGGCCGAGGAAGCGTGTACAGACACGACAACGTCGATCCCTCGTGTCGCCAGACGACCTCGCCGCTGTCGGCGTCGAGGGCCACGGTCGGGAAGTTGGCCAGGTCGAGCACCTGCTCGCCGTCCAGCGGCCCTACCAAGGCCTTGCCGACCCAGCCCACCAACAATCCGGCGTCCTCGAAGTGCTCCCACGCCCAGCCGCCGTCGGTGGAGAACTCCGGACCGAACGCGTCGTCGATCGGCGTCCGCCACCGCTCGACGCCGTTCTCGATCCGGGCCAGGAACACCCGGTCCTTGTCGCGGACGTCGCTGAGCCCGAGCGGGCCTACGCCACGGACGTAGCCGGGCGCCTGCGGTTCCTCGACCACGATCCCGTGCGACAGGGGCAGCCGCCTCGTCACCGCGCCCTGCAGTGCCGAACCGGACTCGAAGCAGACATCGATGCCGTCGTCGCAGCGGCGCGGCGGCGAGCTGTAGACCGCGCGGCCCGCGTTCGCGACGTCCTCGCCGGTCCGCGGGTCGGCCACGAGAAGGCTCGCGTTCAGGCTCGTCGCCAGCGCGGGTCGAAAGTACGCTGGGTACTCGGTGCCGTCCTCGTCCTCGACCACCTCGGGTGTGACGGCGATGCCGGGGACGACGTACGCCGGGCCGGCCGGCTGGGACACAGCTGCTCGCCGGTGGCAGCGTCCAGGCCGACCAGGGCCAGCGCTGCGTCGGTAGTGACGTAGGCGACGGCCACGTCGCCCGCCGCGACGGCTTCGCCGACCAGCGGCAGCGGCGTACGCCAGATCTCGGACACGGTCGCCGGTCGCGTGGGTGGCGCCGGGTCGGAGGAGGCTTCGGCCGTCGACCCCACGGCCGTGGGTGGACCGACCACGGCGTTCTGATCCCTCGGATCACCCGTGCAGCCACCGACGAGGCCGAGCGCTGCGAGCGCACCTGCCAGGCCACGACGGCCCCAGACCCTCCGCACACCGTCCCCTCTCGCCGCTCCTTATCAGCAGGCCAGAGCGGTGCAACCCGGTCAACGGGGCGCAGAAATCTGTGGATAACTCGGCGAGCGAGTCAGCCGGAGCGGCGCAGGCCCCCGAGGACCAGGCCGACCACGGCGTCGGCGACGTCCTCGGTGCGCAGCGCGCGGCTCGGGCGGTACCACTCGATCAGCGAGTTGACGGTGCCGAAGATGAGCCTGGCCGTGAGCGCCGGGTCCACCTCCGGCCGCAGCGACCCCTCGGCCAGCGCCGCCCGCACGAGGTCGGTGAGCCGGTGGTCCAGCTCGCGACGACGGGCCAGGGCCCGGCGTTCGGCCTCGGTGTTCCCGCGCACCCGAAGCAGCAGCGTCACGAAGGGCAGTTCCTCGGCCAGTACGCGGACGCTGCCGCGGACGACGTACTCCAGCCGCTCGATCGCCGTGTCTCCGGCCGGCGCGGCCACGACCGCTTCCAGCGCATCCAGGGCGCGGTCGGTGGCCAACCGCAGCAGCTCGGCCTTCGCGCTCACGTGGTGGTATATCGCCGACTTGCTGATCCCGAGCCGGACCGCCAGGTCCTCCATGCTCGTGCCGTCGTACCCCCGCTCGTTGAACACGGTGACGGCGACGTCGAGCAGCCGGTCTAGGTCATAGCCGGGACGGCCGCGGCGTACCGGAACGCTCACGAGCGTTTGTCGAGCAACCGCTGCAGCTTGCCCTGGGAGCGTTCCAGGGTCTCCGGATCAACGACCAGGCAGTCGACCGTCACGCCCACGTTGTCCTTGACCGCCTGCACGATCTCGGCGGCGGCCGGCGTACGCCGCTCCGCGGGGCAGTCCGGCCGGGCCTCGACGCGCACGGTCAGGTGGTCCATCCGGCCGCGGCGGCTGAGTTCGAGCTGGAAGTGCGGCGCCATCCCCGGGATCCGCAGCACGATCTCCTCGATCTGGGTCGGGAAGACGTTGACCCCGCGCAGGATGATCAGGTCGTCGCTGCGGCCGGTCACCTTCTCCATCCGCCGCATCGACGGCCGTCCCGTGCCCGGCAGCAGCCGGGTCAGGTCGCGGGTGCGGTAGCGGATGATCGGCAGCGCCTGCTTGGTCAGGGTGGTGAACAGCAACTCACCGCGCTCACCGTCGGCCAGCACGTGCTCCTCGACCGGGTCGATCACCTCCGGGTAGAAGTGGTCCTCCCAGATGTGCAGACCGTCCTTGGTCTCCACGCACTCGTTGGCCACGCCCGGACCCATCACCTCGGACAGGCCGTAGATGTCCACCGCGTGGATGTTCGCGCGTTCCTCGATCTCCAGCCGCATCTGTTCGGTCCACGGCTCGGCGCCGAAGATGCCGACCCGCAGGGACGTGGCGGTCGGGTCGATGCCCTGCCGCTCGAACTCGTCGAGCACGGTCAGGAAGTACGACGGCGTGACCATGATGACCTCGGGCTCGAAGTCCGCGATCAGCTGGACCTGGCGCGGGGTCATGCCGCCGGAGATCGGGATGACCGTGCAGCCGAGCTTCTCCGCGCCGTAGTGCGCGCCGAGCCCGCCGGTGAACAGGCCGTAGCCGTAGGCGACGTGGATCCGCATGCCCGGCCGGCCGCCACTGGCCCGGATCGAGCGAGCCATCACGGTGGCCCAGGTGTCGATGTCCTGCTCGGTGTAGCCGACGACGGTCGGCTTGCCCGTCGTACCGCTGGAGGCGTGGATCCTTCGCACCTCGGTGCGGGGTACGGCGAACATCCCGAACGGGTAGCCCTCACGCAGGTCGGCCTTCGTGGTGAAGGGGAACTTCGCCAGGTCCGCCAGCTCGCGGCAGTCCGACGGGTGTACGCCGGCCCCGTCGAACTTGCGGCGGTACAGCTCGACATTGTCGTAGGCGTGCCGCAGCGACCACTGCAGCCGGTCCAACTGCTGCACCCGCAGCTCGTCGATGGACATCCGCTCGGCAGCGTCGAGCAGCCTGGCCGGCGGGGCCTGCCCCAGACGACGGGACGCGGTCACGGCGTACCTCCCTCGCTCGACCTGCGGCGCGACCCTAACCGACCGATCGGTCAGGGAAGTACATGCGGAATCGCATGTCTAGTTGCCGTGCTGCATGTTAGCTTTGTCCGGTGCCGAAGACCGTGCAGATCCGCGACCTTGACGACGACGTCTACGCCGGGCTGGTGCGGCGAGCCGCCGAGGCGGGGGTCAGCGTTCCCGAGTTGCTCCGCGCCGAGGCGACCCGGCTGGCGGCCCGGCCGACGATGAAGGAGTGGCTGGCCCGCACTCGCCGTCGCTCCTCCGACCTCAGTCGGGCGGAGATCCTTGAGGCCCTGGATGAGATCCGCGGCCCGTGGCCCGATGCTGGTCGTTGACGCTTCGTGCCTTGTTGAGGCGCTGACCGACGGACCACAGGCCGAGGTGGTTCGGCAGCGGCTGCTCGTGGACGAGGAGCACGCCGCTCCGCACATTGTCGACGTCGAGGTCTTCGGGATCGTCCGGCGTGAGCTCGGCAGGGGTCGGCTGGATCGCACGGCCGCAGCGCAGGCCATCGATGATCTGCGGCTGTGGCCGGGGGAACGCTTCGGGCACCGGTCCCTGCTGGCTCGGGCGTGGGAGCTGAGGGAAAACGTCCGAAGCTGGGACGCGATGTATGTCGCGCTCGCCGAGGCTCTCGAGGCCGTACTGATCACGACCGACCTTCGCCTCGCCAGAGCGACGGGACCGACCTGCGTGATCGAGTGCCTGACGCTGCCGGAGGGCGGGTGAGTCCGCCGCCGGGCGGCCGCCCGCGGATCGCGCCACTGCTCGCCGTGTCCGACCTCGACCGGTCGGTCGCGTTCTACAGCGAAGCCCTGGGCGCCACGGTGGTGACCCGGCTCGAGCACTACGCCCTGCTCGATCTGGGTACGGCGCAGCTGCACCTGGCTCTCGCCGGACCCGCACCGGCACCATGACACCGTTGGCCCTGCACGCTTGCGCGCACCCGCTCCGGCGGGCACACTAAATACCGACCGATCGGTCGGTTATGGAGGGGCGCGATGACGGCAGTGGCGGACGTTCGCGAGAGCGACCTGCAGGAGTACTTCGACGCGACGATCGCGCACGACCGGCGGATCGAGCCGCGGGACTGGATGCCCGAGGCCTACCGCAAGACGCTGGTCCGCCAGATCGCCCAGCACGCGCACTCCGAGATCATCGGCATGCAGCCCGAGGGCGACTGGCTGCTGGCCGCGCCGTCGTTGCGACGCAAGGCGATCCTGCTGGCCAAGGTGCAGGACGAGGCCGGACACGGGATGTACCTGTACGCCGCCGCGGAGACGCTCGGCGCCGACCGGGCCGACCTGACCGACAAGCTCATCGAGCGCAAGCAGAAGTACAGCTCGATCTTCAACTACCCGACCCTGACGTACGCCGACGTCGGCGTGATCGGCTGGCTGGTCGACGGGGCCGCGATCTGTAACCAGGTTCCGTTGTGCCGCAGCAGTTATGGGCCTTACGCGCGGGCGATGATCCGGGTCTGCAAGGAGGAGTCGTTCCACCAGCGGCAGGGCTTCGAGTTGCTGATGACGATGATGCGCGGAACCGAGGGGCAGCAGGCGATGGTGCAGGACGCGGTGGACCGGTGGTGGTGGCCGTCGCTGATGATGTTCGGTCCGCCGGACGACGACAGCCCGAACTCCGCGCAGTCGATGGCCTGGGGGATCAAGCGGCACAGCAACGACGAGCTGCGTCAGCGCTACGTCGACATGACAGTGCCGCAGGCCGCCGTACTCGGGGTGCAGCTGCCCGATCCCGAGCTGGCCCTGGACGAGTCGACCCGGCGCTATCGGTTCGGGCCCATCGACTGGTCGGAGTTCAAGCAGGTGGTGTCCGGACACGGGCCGTGCAACGACGAGCGGATCACCCGCCGCCGGGCGGCCCGCGACGACAACGCCTGGGTACTCGAGGCGGCGACGGCGTACGCGGCGAAGCATTCGGCATGAGCGATCTCACGGCCGAGGGCGGGCACGGCGCCGTACCGACCGGTCCGTCCGTCCCGAGCGGCACCGAGCCGGCGCCCGGACCGGTGCGCCGGGACTGGCCGCTGTACGAGGTCTTCGTACGTGGCAAACGCGGACTGAACCACGTGCACGTCGGTTCGTTGCACGCGCCCGACGACGAGATGGCCGTGCACGCCGCCCGCGACGTCTACACGCGGCGCAACGAGGGGGTCAGCATCTGGGTCGTGCGGGCATCGGACATCACGGCGTCCAGCCCGGACGAGAAGGACCCGATGTTCGCCCCGTCGGGGGACAAGGTCTACCGGCACCCGACGTTCTACGACATCCCCGACAACGTCCCCCACATGTGATGGGCCGCACCTGCTGTGAATGACACCGAAACCGTCTACGACGCGCTGGACCAAGCCCATGGCGGCGAGGGGCAGTGGGCGTTCGGCACCGGGTTCGATGACCCGCTGGCCGGCGTCGACACCACCGTGCCCGATGGCGTCGATGCTGCGGACCTCGGCGCCTACTGCCTCATGCTCGGCGACGATGCGCTCGTGCTCTCCCAGCGGCTCACCGAATGGGCCACCCGCTCCCCGGAGCTGGAGGAGGAGGTGGCCGTCGCGAACTGCGCACTGGACCTCCTCGGGCAGGCGCGTTTGCTGCTCGGCCGGGCCGGGACCTGCGGCGTGCTCGGTCGAAGTCGTTCTCTAGCAACGGAAAGCATCCCGGACGAGGACGCACTGGCCTACTTCCGGGCACCCGACGAGTTCCGCAACCACGTGCTCGTGGAGGTGGACGGCGGTGACTTCGCGCAGACGATGGTGCGGTTGCTGATCGCGTCGGCGTACCGGCTGGCGGTGTTCACCAGGTTGCGGGACAGTCGCGACCCGGTGCTGTCCGCGATCGCGGCCAAGGGCGTGCACGAGCTGACCTACCATCGGGACTACGCGGCCCGCTGGGTGTTGCGGCTCGGTGACGGTACGGCGGAATCGCACCGGCGCGCCGCCGTGGCGGTGGATGCGTTGTGGCCGCTGCTGGCCGACCTGTTCACGGCGACCGAGGTCGAGACGCGGCTGACCGGTGCGGGGGTGGCCGTCGATCCGGGCGGGTTCGAGGTCGAGGTGCGCGAGGTGTTGGGGACCGTGCTGACGCGGGCGACCCTGGACGCGCCGGAGTGGCCGGTCGCCCGGCCGAGCCCGGGGCGGGCCGGGTCGCACACGCCGGAACTGGCCCCGCTGCTGGCCGAGCTGCAGGGTTTGGCCCGCGAGCATCCGGCGGCGACGTGGTGACCACGGTGCTGCGCCCGGACCCCCGCGCGGTGGCCGAGACCGTCGTCGATCCCGAGCTGCCGATGCTGACCCTGGCTGATCTCGGCGTGCTCCGGGGTGTGCGGGTCGAGGACGGCAGGGTGGTCGTCGAGATCACGCCGACGTACTCCGGTTGCCCCGCGATGGGCGTCATGCGCGCGGATCTGGTGTACGCGCTGCACAAGGCGGGGTACGCCGACGTCGAGGTACGCACGGTCCTCTCGCCCGCCTGGTCGACGGACTGGATCAGCGCCGAAGGCCGGCGGAAGCTGGCGGTCGGCGGCATCGCGCCGCCCGGTGCCGCGCCGGTGCGGACGTCGGGGCCGGTGCCGCTGCAGTTGGGGGCGACCAGGCGTACCGCGGCGTGCCCGCTGTGCGGATCGGCCGACACCGAGGAGCTGAGCGAGTTCGGCGCGACGGCGTGCAAGGCGTTGCGTCGCTGCCGATCCTGTCGTGAGCCCTTCGAGCACATCAAGGAACTGTGAGGTGCGACGGCGCCCGCAGTTCCACCCGTTGGAGGTCACCCACGTGGAGCGGCTGACCGACGACGCCGTGGCGGTCACGTTCGACGTGCCGGGCGAGCTGGCCGAGGACTACGCGTTCCTGCCCGGGCAGGCGCTGACCCTGCGCCGGACGGAAGGTGGACGGGACGAACGGCGCTCGTACTCGATCTGCGCGGCGGCCGGGATGCCGCCGAGGGTCGGGGTGCGGGAGGTGCCTGGCGGCTTCTTCTCCTCGTGGTTGGTGCACGACGTACGGCCCGGCGACACGATCGAGGTGTTGCCGCCGGAGGGCCGGTTCACCACCGACACGTCGGTGCCGGCCGACCACGTGTTCGTCGTGGCCGGTTCGGGGATCACGCCGGCGCTGTCGCTGGCCTCGACCGTGCTGGCCGACGGGCGTTCGACGGTGGCCGTGTTCTACGGCAATCGGCGGACGAACACGGTGATGTTCGCCGACGAGTTGGCCGATCTGAAGGACCGGTACGGGACACGGCTGCAGCTGGTCCACGTGTTGTCGCGCGAGCCGCGGGACGCGGAGGTGACCAGTGGCCGGCTGGACGCCGATCGGCTGCGGGTGTTGTTGGCCGCGCTGGTCGACGTCGAGTCGGTGGACCACTTCTGGCTGTGCGGGCCGCACGACATGGTTGTCGACGCCCGGGTGGTGCTGACCGAGGCGGGGGTGCCCACCGAACGGATGCACCAGGAACTGTTCTACGTCGACGACGTACCGCCCGAGCCGGTGCGCGGCGACTCCGAGACGGTCACCGGGCCGAGCAGCGAGGTGACGGTCGTGCTCGACGGCCGGTCCACGACGCTGACCCTGCCGCGTGACGTTCCCGTGCTCGACGCGGCCCAGAAGGTGCGCTCGGACCTGCCGTTCGCCTGCAAGGGCGGCGTGTGCGGTACCTGCCGCGCGAAGCTGGTGTCGGGTACGGCGCAGATGCGTCGCAACTACGCCCTGGACCCGTCGGAGGTCGACGCCGGCTACGTACTGACCTGCCAGACCCTGCCCACCAGCGACGCGATCACGGTCGACTACGACGCCTGAGGGTCGCCAGCCGACGGGTCCGAACACCCTCG
>JACCSC010000106.1 GCA_013813215.1 Geodermatophilaceae bacterium
GCGCTCACCACGCCGCCTCGACGTCGGTCACGCGGGTCAGCGTACGACCGGCGAGCGCACCCCTACGGGCCGGCTGCGCCGGTGTAGCGTCGGAGGACGTGCACATCGTGATCATGGGGTGCGGGCGCGTGGGCTCCAGCATCGCGCGCAGCCTGGAAGACCTCGGTCATTCGGTCGCGGTCATCGACCGCAACCAGGACGCCTTCCGCCGGCTCGGCCCGGAGTTCGGCGGCCGGCAGGTGCTGGGCATGGGCTTCGACCGGGAGGTCCTGCGCAAGGCCGGCATCCAGAAGGCCGGCGCCTTCGCCGCCGTCAGCAGCGGCGACAACTCCAACATCGTGGCTGCCCGGGTCGCCCGTGAGACGTTCGGAATCGACCGCGTGGTGGCCCGGATCTACGACCCGAAGCGAGCCGCGGTCTACGAGCGGCTGGGCATCCCCACCGTGGCCACCGTGCCGTGGACGACCGACCAGCTGCTGCGCCGCCTGCTGGCCCAGGGCCCGGCCGAGGAGTGGCGTGACGCCAGCGGTGAGGTCGTCATCCTGCAGCTCCCGCTGCACGACAGCTGGATCGGCCAGGAGGTGGGCGCCTTCGAATCGGCGACCAAGTCCCGGGTGGCCTACGTGAAGCGCTTCGGGGAGACCTTCCTCCCGCGGTCGCACACCGTGCTGCAGCAGGGGGACCAGGTGCACGTGCTGTCGCTGGAGGACCAGGCCGGCCGCTGCTCCCGGATCGCCGGGCAAGCACGCAGCGAGGCCTCCTGATGCGGGTGGCCATCGCCGGGGCGGGGGCGGTCGGTACGTCGATCGCGCAGGAGCTCATCGGGTACGGCCACGACCTGCTGTTGATCGACCGGGAGAGCCGCGCGATCCGCGAGGAGACGCTGCCGCAGGCGGAGTGGGTGCAGGCCGACGCCTGCGAGCTGGCCTCCCTGGAAGAGGCCGACCTGCAGAGCTGCGACGTCGTCATCGCGGCGACCGGGGACGACAAGGTCAACCTGGTCGTGTCCCTGCTCGCCAAGACCGAGTTTGGGGTCAACCGGGTGGTGGCCCGGGTCAACGACCCGCGTAACGAGTGGCTGTTCAACGACTCCTGGGGGGTAGACGTCGCGGTGTCCAGCCCGCGGGTGCTGGCCGCGCTGGTCGAGGAGGCGGTGACCGTCGGCGACCTGATCCGGCTGATGACCTTCCGGCAGGGCAAGTCGACCTTGGTCGAGATCACCCTCGGCGAGGACACCCCCTGGGCCGGTCGCCCCGTCAGCGAGGTCAAGTTGCCGCACGACGTCGCACTGGTCACCATCCTCCGTGGGCCGCGGGTCATCGTGCCCACCCCCGACGACCCGCTCGAGGTCGGCGACGAACTGCTGTTCGTGGCCCACCAGGACGTCGAGGCCGAGCTGCAGGACATCATGCGACCCCGGACCCGGGACTGAGTCATTCCCCAGGGGGCTGTGTCACTCCCCAGGGGGCTGCCGCCCCCCGGACCCCGGCCGCCTGGGGGCTCCGCCCCCCGGACCCCCGCCGAGGGCCTCCGGCCCCCGGGTCGCGTGCCCCGCCGGATCGCGTTGCCCCGACGGGCTCAGGTGAGGGCCGACTCCTCGACGCGGCGGCGGACCCGGCGGACCCACAGCACGGTGACGCCCAGGGCGAGGAGGGTCAGCGGGTAGCCCATGATCAGTCGGGCGGCGGCCAGCCAGCCCGTCTCGTCGGCGTCGTAGAGGCTGTCCTGCACCAGGAAGCGGGCCAGCGAAACCGACGCCCAGAGCAGGGTCGTGACGGTGTAGGCGCGCATCAGCACCCGGCTCTTGCGCCAGGGCTGCGACGACGGCGAGAGCCACTCCCAGACCAGGCCGACCACCGGGCGCCGAATCATCGCCGACAGCGTGAAAAGGCAGGCGTAGATCAGGCTGCCCCAGATGCCGAGCAGGAAGAACCCGCGCGCCTCACCGGTCTGCTTGGCGATCAACGCCGCGATGGCCAGCCCGAAGAAGCCGCCGAAGGCCTGCTGCACGCTCTGCTTGCGCAGCAGCCGAAGGGCGACCAGCGCCAGACCGACACCGATGGCCGTCCAGACGGCCACATCGAGCCCGCCCAGGGTGTTGGCCACGATGAAGACGACGACCGGCAGCGTGCTGTCGAGCAGGCCGCGCCAGCCGCCGATCGAGTCGATGAACAGTTGCCGCCGCTGGTCCGGCGCCG
>JACCSC010000132.1 GCA_013813215.1 Geodermatophilaceae bacterium
GGGGCCTCGGTGGCGAGTCAGCATGACCAGCGGGCGGGAAGCCTGATGTCCGACGAGCGCACCGACCGTGCACGTCCAGGACATCGCCGCCGCCGAGCGGGATCACCGATGAGTCTGGCAGGGGGAGGCGTCATACGTTCGACAACCACCGAGCCAAGGAGAAGCTGTGGGCGTCCAGGCCGCCCCAGCACCGTCCGCACGGCAGTCCGGATGCGGTCACTCGTACCGGTCGGGGCCAACTCCGGAGTCCGTGACCTAGCGCCGATAATGTACATTATGTCAACACGATTGGCGGCTGCCCCCCTTCTCCCAGCCCCCTCCCCTCGATCCGGGCCTCAGCCTGGGTGCGTGACCGCCCGCAGCGTGAGCTGATCGATGCCGGCGAAGTCGGCCGGGTTGCACGTGTACAGCGGCAGATCGTGTGCCACCGCAGTGGCTGCGATCAGGGCGTCGTACGCCCGGGCCGCCGACTTGCGACCGGCGCTCCGCAAGGATGCCGCAACTCCCGCAAGAGCCCGGGCGTCGCCGCGTCGAAGGGAATCGCCTCGAAGTCGGCCTCCGCCTGCTGCAGATGGGCCTGCCGTGCCGCGCCCTCTCCCGGTGTCTGCGCAAGGAGCGGCCCCACCGAGAGTTCGGTCAACGTCACCGCGCTGATGTACGCCTACGAGGGAAGCTCGTCCGCGGACGTGAAGCGGCCAAGCGGATCACGGTGGACGTGTCGAGGAGTCCCCTACCGCTGTCAGGCCCGGTCATAGGTCGGCGTCCAGCAGCTCGTCGAGGTCATGTCGAATCGACACCGGATCTACCGGTGGCAAGTGCCTTCGACGGGCGATGAGCTCTGCCGTCGATGGGCTGCGTCGCCGCAGCGGCCGCAGTTCGGCGACGTCCGTGCCGTCGCGGGTGACGATCAAGGATTCGCCGGAGATCACCCGGTTCAGGACGTCGCCGCCGTGGTTGCGCAACTCGCGCACGAAAACCTTCTCCATGGGGCGAGGGTGTCACCCGTGAGACAGGCGAGGCAGCGTACTGGCGTGCGGACCGGATCAGGCGGACCACTTGGTTGACTGTGACTCGTGACAACCGGCTCCCCGCTGACTCTGGTGACCGGCGGCGGGCGCGGCATCGGCGCGGCCGTCGTCCGTCGGCTGGCCGCTGACGGGCACGACGTCGTCGTCGCCTTCCGCGCCGACCGCGCCGCCGCCGAAGACCTGGTCGCCGAGGTGCGGGCGGGCGGCCGGCGCGCCCTGGCCGTCCAGGCCGACGTCAGCCGGGCCGAGGACGTGGACCGGCTGTTCGAGACGGTCGCCACGGATCTCGGACCGCTCAGCGGGCTGGTCAACAACGCCGGGCTGACCGCCCACATCGCCACCCTTGCCGACACGCCCGTCCAAGTGATCCGACGGGTGCTCGACGTGAACCTGCTCGGCACGATCCTGTGCGCTCGCGCGGCAGTGCGGGCCATGTCGACGGCGTACGGCGGTGCCGGAGGCGCGATGGTCAACGTCTCCTCCGCAGCGGCGGGCCTGGGCAGCCCCGGGGAGTACGTGCACTACGCCGCGGCCAAGGCCGGTGTCGACGCGCTCACCGTCGGGCTGGCCAAGGAGTTGGCCGGAGACGGGATCCGGGTCAACGCGGTGGCGCCCGGGCTCGTGCGCACCAGCATCCACGCCGACGCCGGCGAGCCCGGACGGTTAGGTCGGGTGGCCGGACGGGTTCCGCTCGGTCGACCTGGCGAACCCGAGGAGATCGCCCCGGCGGTGGCCTGGCTGCTCAGTGCCGAGGCGAGCTATGTGACCGGCGCGGTGCTCCGGGTGGCCGGCGGGCTCTGACGCCCTACGGCGGGCTCTGACGCAGTACGACGGGCGTACTCCCCACCCGCACCGCCATGACTCAGCGGGGAGTGATCTCCCCCATCGCACCCCAGCCGTCCTGCGGTACCTCGACGTTGACGATGCGCGGGGTGTCGGCGACGACGTCGGGCATCCAGTCCATCGCGGTCGTGAAGTGCGTGGACCGAACGTGCTCTCCCCCGGCGTCGGCATCGCGGAACGCCTCGAGCAGCACGAACGTATTCGGGTCCTCGACCGAGCGGGACCACTCGAAGAAGAGATTGCCCTCCTCGGTGCGGGTGGCGAGGGTGAACTCCTCGACGAGTGTGAGCCACTCCCCCGCCCGCTCGGGCCGGACCGGGAACTTGACTGCGATGAAGATCATGAAGCCTCCAGGAAATTAGCCGGCGGGTGTCCCCACCTTGGCGAACATGCTGCTCACGGACTCCCCCAGGTGGATCCGCCCGATGGCGTCGGCGAACAGCGGAGCGACGGAGCACACGGTGAGTGTCGGCGGCCGATCTCCGGCCGCCAGCGGAACGGTGTCGGTCGTGATGATCTCGTCCAGGTCCGGCTGCGCGGCCAGTCGCTGCAGGGCGTCGCCGGTGAACAACCCGTGCGTGCAGGCCAGGGAGATCCGGCGGACCCGACGCTCGCGCAGCCGGTCCAACAGCTCCAGCACCGAGTTCCCCGTCGCGATCTCGTCGTCGAGGACGATCACGTCCCGGTCCTCGACGTCGCCGACGATCGCCTCGATGACCACCCGGTCGTCGGCCAGGCGCTGCTTGCTGCCGGCGGCGACCGGGCAGCCGAGCAGGCGGGCGAACTGGGTGGCCGCCTTGGCGTTGCCCAGGTCGGGCGAGACGACGACGGTGCGGGACAGGTCGCGTCCCTGGAAGTGGCTGGCCAGCTGCGTGATCGCGGTCAGGTGATCCACCGGCACGCTGAAGAAGCCGTGCACCTGGGGTGCGTGCAGGGCCATGGTCAGTACCCGATTCGCCCCCGCCGTCACGATCAGGTCGGCCACCAGCCGGGCGGCGATCGAGATCCGCCCGGCGTCCTTCTTGTCCGATCGGGCGTAGGCGTAGTGCGGTATCACCGCGGTCACCTGTGCCGCGGAGGCGCCGCGCGCCGCGTCGAGCATCATGAGCAGCTCGACGAGGTGCTCCTGCACCGGCGGGACGAGCGGCTGCACGACGTATACGTCCCGCTGACGGCAGTTCGCCTGCAGCTGCACCTGCAGGCAGTCGTTGGAAAATCGGACCCGGCTGCTCGGCGACAGCGGGGAGCCGAGCAGGTCGCACACCTCGGCGGCGAAACCGGGGTGGGCGGTGCCGGAGAAGACGACGATCTCACCCATCGCGGACCGGGCTCCCAGGAGTTCGAAGGACGTGTCGCCGCGGTCAGCCTAGCCAGCAGGTTGCGGGCAGCGGCCGCAGTCCGCACCGTGGGGGGATGCCGCGCCACGCCGTACGCCGCTTCGCCGTCCTCGCCACCATCGTCCTGGCCTCCGGGTGCGGCGGTGACGAGCCCGAGCCGACGGGGCAGACCAGCGCGTCCCCGCCGCCGGTCCAGAGCACAACCGCGCCCTCGTCCTCGGCCGCTGCCGAGCAGGGGCCGATCCCCGGCTTCGGGCCGGCCGAGTCGGTGGCCAGCGACATCTCCGTGCCGTGGGGGGTCACGTTCTTGCCCGACGGTGCCGCGCTCGTCGCGGAGCGCACCACCGGCCGCATCCTGCGGGTCACCGCCGACGGTCAGCAGAGCGAGGAGATGACCGTCCCGGACGTGGCCGACCTCGGCGAGGGTGGCCTGCTCGGGCTCGCGGCGTCCCCGTCGTACGCCGACGACGGCCTGCTCTACGCCTATTACACGACCGACGACGACAACCGGATCGTCCGGTTCACCCTCGGCGGCGAGCCGGAGGTCCTGCTCGAGGGGATCGAGAACGGCGAGACCCACAACGGCGGGCGGCTGGCCTTCGGCCCGGACGGAATGCTGTACGCCGGCACCGGCGACGCCGGAGACACCGACAACGCCCAGGACGAGGACAGCCTCAACGGCAAGATCCTGCGGCTCACACCGGAGGGCGAGGTTCCCGAGGACAACCCGGCACCGAATTCCTACGTGTACAGCCTCGGGCACCGCAACGTGCAGGGGCTGGCCTGGGACGACGACGGGACGCTGTACGGCGTGGAGTTCGGGTCCAACGAGTTCGACGAGGTGAACGCGATCGAACCGGGAGGCAACTACGGCTGGCCCGAGGTCGAGGGGGTGGGTGGCACGGACGAGGGCTTCCTCGACCCGCTGGTCACCTGGCCGACGAACGAGTCCTCCCCCTCAGGTGCCGCGGTGGCCGGCGCCACGCTGTACGTCGCGGCGCTGCAGGGCGAGCTCCTGTGGGCCATCCCGATCACCGCGCCGGGTCGCCTGGGCGACCCCGTCCCGTTGCTCGACGGGGTCTACGGGCGGCTGCGCACCGTGGCCCTCGCCCCCGACGGCGCGCTGTGGGTGACCTCCAGCAACACCAGCCGCGGCGACCCGCTCGACGGAGACGACCACGTCTACCGCTTCCCCCCGACCTGAGGACAGGCCCATGGCTGCCAACATCGCCACGAACACCACCGTCGACCGGCCCGCGCTGCTGGATTTCCTGCACACCCGGCACCGGGTCCTGCTGCTCACCGAGCGCCGATCAGGTCAGGCGCAGCTCTCCCCCGTCACCTGCGGGCTCGGGCCGGACGAGACGCTGCTGATCTCGAGCTACCCGCAGCGCGCGAAGGTGGCCAACATCCGGCGGCAACCCGCCGTCACCGTCTGCGTGCTGTCGCAGGACTGGGACGGCCCGTGGGTGCAGGTGGACGGTACGGCGGAGGTGCTCGACCTACCCGCGGCGCTCGAACCGCTGGTCGAGTACTACCGCAGCATCTCCGGCGAACACCCCGACTGGTCCGAGTATCGAGCGGCGATGACGCGACAGGGCAAGTGCCTCATTCGCATCGCGGTCCAGCGATGGGGACCCATCGCGACTGGCGGCTTCCCGCCCGAGGTGGTCACCGCCGACTGAGCCGGGGGCCGGTCCGTCGACGCGGGAACGTGATGTTCGTGACGAGGACGCCGAGGCTGCAGGCCAGGACGAGACCGACGCCAGCCAGGGTGCTGGTGGTGGCGGGTGCGCCGGCGGCGAGCAGCAGGAGGGTGGACAGCAGCGGTGTGGTGTAGCCGAGCGGGCTGAGGCGTACGACGCCGCCGCGTGCCATGGCGAAGGTCCACAGGGCGTAGCCGGCGGCCATCGGTCCGAGGCCGAGGTAGACCGCCGCGAGCACGCCGCCGGAGGTCGGCGCTGGGCCGTCGGTGAAGGCGACAAGTGCGCCGGCGGCCACCGTGCCGGTGAGGGCCGCGGGGATGAGCAGGCGGAACGGGCTGGTCACGGTGCCGCCGGCGCCGAAGGTGTAGACGGCCATGCAGGCGGCGGAGCCCACGGCCGCGAGGTAGCCCCAACTCGCGGTCGCGGCGACGCTGGCATCAGCGCCATCGGCGGGGCTGGTGAAGATCAAGACAACCCCACCGAAGCCGACGATGGCGAGGCCGGTGCTCAGCAGCGCATGCCGGTTCCGGCGGGTGGCGGCGATTCCGAGGGCGGCCAGCAGGGGCCAGCCGTAGGCGAGCACGTTGGCCGCCACGATGGGAGCGGTGGCGAAGGCCAGGTACTGCAGGAAAATGGTCCCGGTCAGCCCGACCACGCCCAGGATCGCGGTCATCGGGCGCAGCGCGGCGGCACCACTCTCAGCGTCGCGGGATGCGGTGCCCGCGGCTGTGGCGCGGCGGCGATGCACCGCGCGGACGGCCAGCAGCGCAGCGGCGGCGGTGCCGAATTGCACGACCAGCAACCAGCCCAGGCCCATCCGGGACAGCGCCAGGTCGGCCGCGTAGGCGTTGGTCGACCACAGCGCCACCGCAGCCAATGCGGCCAGGAGTCGTGCTCGCGAGGTGTCCATGAGACAACGTTACTTAGCGAAATAGCGAAGTGACAAGATGGCGGAGTGGATGTGGTGGAGGTGGCCAAGGCCCTGGCCTCGGCGCCGCGGCTCAAGATTCTCGGCTGGCTCAAGGACCCGGACGCGCACTTCGTCTCCCGCCGGCCCGGCGATCTCGGCCCGGCGGGAGTGTGTGCATCGTTGATCGCGCAGAAGGCCGGCATCTCCCCACCTACCGCGTCCAGGCATCTGGACGTCTTGCGCCGCGCCGGGCTGATCGAGACCGAACGCATCGCCGGCTGGAGCTTCCACCGCCGCAACCCCGCCGGCCTCGACCTCGCGCATCAGCTACTCGACGACATCTGACTCGACGACAGCTGACTCGAGCCCACGCCGGCGGCGGCGCTGTGACCCAGGTGGCAGGTCACGGTGAACACCCAGCTGCGGGCAGCAAGATGGCCCGGTGACGGTGGGCAACGGCCGGGAGGACGGCGCCTCCCTGTTCATGGACTACGACCGCGAGAGCTGGCGGGCGCTCGTGGACGCCACTCCCCTACCGCTGACCGAGTTGGAGATCGAACGGCTGCGCGGGCTCGGCGACATGCTGGACCGCGACGAGGTCGAAACCGTCTACCAACCGCTGTCCCGCCTGCTCAACCTGTACGTCGGTGCGGCCCAGCAGCTGTGGTCGGCGCAGCGCGGTTTCCTCGGGTCGCAGCCGTCCCAGGTGCCCTTCGTGATCGCGGTGGCCGGCAGCGTCGCGGTGGGCAAGAGCACGACATCGCGCCTGCTCACCGCGCTGTTGGCCCGCTGGCCGCACCATCCCCGCGTCGAGCTGGTCACGACGGACGGGTTCCTGCACCCGAACGCGACTCTGATCGAGCGAAGCCTGTTGCAGCGGAAGGGATTTCCCGAGAGCTACGACCGTCGCGCGCTGGTCCGGTTCCTGGCGCAGCTCAAAGCCGGCCGGCGCGAGATCGGCGTACCGGTCTACTCCCACCACACGTACGACGTCGTCCCCGACGGGTTCCAGGTCATCGACCAGCCGGACATCCTGGTGCTGGAAGGGCTCAACGTCCTGCAGCACGGTCTGACCTCGCACGGGCGCACGCCGCGCGTCCTGCTCTCGGACTTCATCGACTTCTCGGTGTACGTCGACGCCCATGAAGCCGACATCAAGCGCTGGTACGTCGAACGCTTCCTGACCCTGCGCCGCACGGCGTTCACCAAACCCGGCTCCTACTTCCAGCGCTACGCCGACCTGCCCGAGGACCAGGCCGAGGCCGTCGCCGCGGAGATCTGGTCCAGCGTCAACGGGCCCAACCTGGAGCAGAACATCGCCCCGACCCGATCGCGGGCGAAGCTCGTCCTGCGGAAGGGGCCTGACCACTCCGTACGCTCCGTCCGACTCCGCCGGCTCTGATCGACAGCCCGCTCTGCGGTGCCAAAACGCGCGTGTCAGAGTGAGCGAGCACACCCCATCCGCAGAGCAGGAGGAGGTCCGCATGGCGCTCGACGATGACGACATGACGACGATGGCCGGGGACGGCGGTGCCGATGGCGGGGCCGACGGCGGCGCCGATGGTCCGGCCGACGGCGGCGCGGAAGGCACCCCCGGAGTAGGTGACGGCGGCGCGGACGGCGGTGCCGACGGTGGTGCCGAGGGTCCGGCCGACGGCGGCGCCGAAGGCACCCCAGGAGTGTCCGACGGTGGCGCTGACGGTGGAGCCGACGGCGGCGCGGACGGCTCGGCCTGACCCTGACTCGATCCCTGCAGCGCCGGGTGGGCGAGCTGGACTCCCACCCGGCGCTGCGGCGCTGCATCGGCGTACCGGTCGAGGACTTCACCCGCGACCACTGGTCCCGCGCGCCGCTGCTGTCCACCGCAGGACAACTGTCAGGCGGCTTCGACGATCTGCTGAGCCTCGCCGACGCCGACGAGCTGCTCAGCCGCCGCGGCCTGCGCACGCCGTTCCTGCGGATCGCCAAGAACGGCGAGGTGCTAGCCCCTTCGAAGTACACCGGCAGTGGTGGGGCGGGCGCCGCGATCGGCGACCAGGTGCACGACGACCGGGTGCTGGCGCTGTTCGCCGACGGCGGCACCCTGGTCCTGCAGGCCCTGCACCGCCTCTGGCCACCGCTGATCGACTTCTCGGCCGCCCTGGCCGACGACCTCGGGCACCCGGTTCAGGTCAACGCCTACCTCACTCCCCCGCAGTCCCAGGGCTTCTCCTCCCACTACGACGTGCACGACGTGTTCGTCCTGCAGCTGGCCGGGACGAAGCGCTGGCTGATCCACCCGCCCGTGCTGACCGAGCCGCTGCGCACCCAACCGTGGACCGATCGGAAGGCCGCCGTCGCTGCCGCGGCCACCGCGCCCCCGGTGATCGACGCGCTGCTGGCCCCCGGCGACGCGCTGTACCTGCCGCGGGGCTGGCTGCACGCCGCGACGGCGCAGGGCGAGGTGTCCGCCCACCTGACCGTCGGCATCCACAACTTGACCCGCTACTCGTTGCTCGAGGCGCTCCTGGCCGAAGCCGCGGACGACCCCGAGCTGCGCCGGTCACTGCCGCTCGGTGTGGACACCGGTGAGCTGACCGAGGAGATCGACGCCGTCGTACGCCGACTGGTGGAGCGGCTGCCGGAGCTGCCGACGGAGTCCGCCGGACAGCGGGTACGCCGTCAGCTGTGGTCCGGCGTTCGGCCCGCTCCGCTGGCTCCGATCGCCCAGACCGCTGCCGCCGCCCAGCTCACCGCGGCGGCCAGGATCCGGCGGCGACCCCACCTGCGGCATGCGATACGGGACGTCGGCGCCGAGGTGGAGGTCAGCCTGGACGGCCGGCTGGTGCGCTTCCCGGGCACCGCGGCCGCCGCTGTTCGCGCCGCCCTGGCCGGCCCGGCCCTGGCC
>JACCSC010000136.1 GCA_013813215.1 Geodermatophilaceae bacterium
GCTCGCCCAGCTCGGCAACCTGGCCCGCATCGTCGGCGCCACCCTGCGCAACACGGCCAACCCGACCATGCTCAACGCCGGCTACAAGGCCAACGTCGTCCCGAGTTCGGCCACCGCCGTGGTCGACGGCCGCTTCCTGCCCGGCCAGGAGGAGGAGTTCGAGCGCCAGCTGGCCGCGATCCTCGGCCCGGGCATCGAGCGCGAATGGGTGGTCAAGGACCAGGCGCTGGAAACCTCCTTCGACGGGCCGCTGGTGGAGCAGATGGCCGCCGCGCTCAAGGCCGAGGACCCCGGCGCGCACGCCATCCCCTACATGCTGTCCGGCGGCACCGACGGGAAGTCCTTCGAGCGGCTCGGCATGCGCTGCTTCGGGTTCAGCCCGCTGCGGCTGCCGCCGGACCTTGACTTCGCGGCGCTGTTCCACGGCATCGACGAGCGCATCCCGGTGGAAGGGCTGCGCTTCGGCGTACGGGTGCTGGACCGCTTCCTGCGGGCCAGCTGATGCAGTTGGCGGGCCGGGTCGCGCTGGTCACCGGCGGGGCCAGCGGGATCGGGGCCGCTAGCGCCCGCCGGCTGGCCGCCCTCGGTGCCGCCGTGGCCATCGCGGACATCGACGAGCACCGTGGGCCGGCCGTCGCGGACGAGGTCGGCGGCAGCTTCCACCGGCTCGACGTCACGAGCCTGGCGGACAACCACCGGGTCGTCGGCGAGGTCGAGGCGGCCCACGGCCGGCTGGACGTCGCATTCCTCAACGCCGGCATCGTGTCCGCCACCCGTGACGACGAACCGCTCGACGAGGCGGCCTACCGCCGGATCGTCGGGATCAACCTCGACGGCGCGGTGTTCGGCGTGGACGCCGCCGTACCGGTGATGGCTGCGACCGGCGGCGGCCAGATCGTCGCCACGGCGTCGCTCGCGGGGCTCGTCCCCCTCCCTGGGGACGCGCTCTACACGGTGACGAAGACCGCCGTGGTGGCCTATGCGCGGGCCATGGCGCCCACGCTGACCGCGCGCGGCATCACCATCAACGCCCTGTGTCCCGGCTTTGCCGACACGCCGATGATCGCCCCGATGAAGGGACAGTTCGACACGATCGGCTTCCCGGTGCTCACCGCCGAGCAGGTCGCACAGGCCTTCCTCGACTGCCTGGCCGCCGGCGGCACGGGCGAGGCGTGGTTCGTCCAGCCGGGCCTGCCGGCCGCGCCGTACCGCTTCCGGAACGTCCCCGCGGCCCGGCACCCCGACGGGTCGCACGCTCCGATCCCGGCCGACCTCGACCCGCACGCGAGGCCGGCATGAAGGCGGCGTCGTGAAGGCGGCGTCGTGAGGGCCTGGCAGGTCACGGCGTACGGCGAACCGGCCGACGCCCTGCAGCTTGCCGACGTCCCCGAGCCCGAGCCCGGCGAGCACCTCGTCGTCCGGGTCCACGCCGCGGCGCTGAACTTCCCCGACGTCCTGCTCTGCCGGGGCACCTACCAGGAACGCCCGCCGCTGCCGTTCACCCCGGGCATCGAGCTGACCGGAGAAGTGGTCGGCGCGCCGCCGGACTGTGCGTTCCGCCCGGGCGACCGGGTGCTCGGCGGCACCTCGCCGGGAGCCGGCGGGGCGTACGGCGAGTACGCCGTGATGAAGGTCGCCGACGCGTACGCCGTACCTGAGGGCATGCCGGTCGAGCAGGCCGCGGCGCTGTACCTCACCTACCAGACCGGGCACGTCGGGCTGCACCACCGTGCCCGGCTGCAGGCAGGCGAGACGCTGCTCGTCACGGCCGGCGCGGGCGGCGTCGGCTCGGCGGCCATCCAGCTCGGCCGGGCCGCGGGGGCCAGGGTCGTGGCCACTGCCGGTGGTCCCGACAAGGTGCAGGTCTGCCGGGACCTGGGTGCCGACTACGCCATCGACTACCTCGCCGACGACTTCGTCGCGCTGGTCAAGGAGTGGACCGGGGGCCGCGGTGTCGATGTCGTGTACGACGCCGTCGGCGGCGACGTCTTCGACGCGGCCCGGCGGGTGGTGGCCTGGGAGGGACGGCTGGTCGTAGTCGGCTTCACCAGCGGGCGGATCCCCGCGGCCCCGGCCAACCACGTCCTGGTCAAGAACTACAGCGTCGTCGGCTTGCACTGGGGCCAGTACCGGACCCGCAATCCCGAGGTCGTCGCGGCGGCCCACGCCGAGCTGGAACGGCTCTACGGGCTCGGCGCCATCGCTCCGTTCGTCTCGCAGAGCTTCCCGATGGCCGAACTGCCCGCGGCCCTGACTGCGCTGGCCTCGCGGCGCACGGTCGGCAAGGTCGTCCTGCACGTCGGAACGCCGTAGGAGGCCGAGTATGGCGGAGAACGAGACCCGACCGGGCCCCGGCAGCGTGCCCGACTTCCTGGCCGGCATCGCCGACGAGCGCCGACGGGCCGACGCGGAGACGGTGTGCGCGCTGATGGCGCGAGTCACCGGGGAACCGCCGCAGATGTGGGGCCCGAGCATCGTGCGCTTCGGCCGGCAGCACCTGCGTTACGCCAGCGGCCGGGAACTGGACTACTTCCTGGTCGGCTTCTCCCCGCGTAAGGCGGCCACGACGGTGTACGTCGGCGAGGGCTTCGAGGCGCACGCCGACTGCTGGCCCGCCTCGGCCCGCACTCGACGGGCAAGTCCTGCCTCTACCTGAAGCGGATCGCCGACGTCGACCTCGCCGTGCTGGAGCAGCTCGTCGCCGACTCGGTCGTCGCCCAATCCCCGTGACGGCGGTCCCGGACAGGGTGCGCTGGGCCCTCGATGTGATGGCGCCCGGCCCGGCTGACCGGATCCCGGAGATCGGTGATGGTCCTGGTGTCGCGGCCGGGTTGGTGTGCCAGCGGTTGACGACGGGCCGGCTGCTGGTCATCGACCGATCGGCCCGCGCGATCGAGCGCACCCGCAAGCGCAACGCCGAGCACCTCGATACCGGCCGGCTGGAGGTGCGCACCGTGGCGCTGGCTGAACTGGAGGTTCCGGCGGGCAGCCTGGACGCCGCCTTCTCGGTCGACGTCAACCTGTTCTGGACCCGCACGCCGACCCGCGAACTGGCCGTCCTCGACTCTGCCCTGCGTCCGGGTGGTGTTGTGCACGTCGGTTTCGGGGCGGGCGGCCCGCAGACCGCGGACCGGGTGACCGCCCCGATCGCCCGCGCCTTCGCCGAGCACGGCTTCACCGACGTACGGGTCCGCAGCGGCGGGTCGGGGATCGCGGTGTCCGGAAGGACCCCGGGTTAGAGCAGGGGGCCTGGCAGGTTGCGGTGCCGCCATCGGCGGCGCAGCCACACCCGACGGCTGCCGTCGGGATGCAGCAGCACCCGGGCCAGCTCCCAGCCGCCGGTCTCGGCCTGCATGCTCAGCATGGTCGCCGCGAGCGAGCGGGTGACGTCTCGGGGGATGCGCACCGGCGCGTACTCCCACTCGGAGGACGCCAGCGCCTGCGTGCCGGGCTCGAGGCCCGGCAGGGAGTTCATAGCCGAGCATTCTGCCCCGTCAGGGGTCGATCGTCTGTAGCTCGCCGGTAGTTCGGCTGGCGATCCACAGCCGCCCGCCCACCGGGTCCACTGCGACGGTGTTGGGCTGGCGCACCGTCGGGAAGCGCGCCACCTCGGCGGGCTGGGCGCCGGACAGGTCGATGCCGACTACCTCGTTGCGCGCGGTGAGGGTCACCCAGAGCACGTCGGCGGCGGTGTCGTAGGCCACGCCGTACGGCGTACCCGGCAACGGATAGCGGGCCAGCTGCGCCAGAGGCTCGAGCCCGACCACGAGCAGCGCGTCGCCACGGGTGTCCGCGACGACGACGTTTCCCCGGACGTCGGCGATGAGGTGGGTCGGTCCGGCACCGGCCGGCAGCACGCCCAGCTGCTGCTCGGCGACCACGTCGTACGCCGACAGCGTGAACGCGCCGACGTCCACGACGGCCGCGACGTCGCCGACGGTGGCCACCCCGCCGGGCTGGGTCACGTCGTCGAACGTCGCCACCACCTCCCCACCGTCCAGGACGGACAGCGTGCCGCCGCGCTCGTCGGCCACCAGGATGCGACCGGACTCGGTCTGGGCGGCGTCGTGTGGGTACTCACCGACCGAGGTCTCGCGCACGTCACCGCCGGGCAGCTCCACCGCGACGAAGACGTCGGAGTCCTCGGCGGGGACCAGGACCGGGCCGCCCGGCCCGGCCAGCTGCAGGTGCCTGGCGTGCCCGGGCAGCGGCACCTCGGTGCGTACCTCGCCGGAAGCGCCGTCGACCAGCAGGAGCCGGTTCGGCTCGCGCACCGCCACCGCGAGCAGGCCGGTCTGCGTGTCGTACACCATGCCCTCGGGCTGGCGGTCCAAGGGTTCGACCCTGCCGGCCGGTGTCGCGGTCAGCTCCGGCGACGTGCCCGGTTCGGCCGCGCCCAGCGGCTCCGGCCCCGTCGGCTCCTGCTCGCCGCCGCACCCGGCGGCCAGCAGCACGAAGGCCAGGAGGGCGGACGCCGTACGCCGCCTCACGGCAACACTCCGCTCACTCGATCTCCTCCTCGAGCAGCCGCTGCAGCCGGGTCCGCCGCGGCCGGGCACCGACGTCGCGGACCGCGCGGGCGACGACCGGTCCGGCCGCGTGCACGATCGAAAGGTGCCGCTGTGCCCGGGTCAGGGCGGTGTAGATCAGCGGCCGGCTGAGCATCCCGCTCGCCTCGGGTGGCAGCACAGCGACCACGGCCGGCCACTCCGAACCCTGCGCCCGGTGCACCGTGATCGCCCAGCCGTGCCGCAGGTCGACCAGCGCCTTGCCGCTGACGGTGACCGGGCCGGCGGCGAAGTCTATGGTCACCGCGCCGTCCCCGGCCGCCGTGACCACGCCGACCTCGCCGTTGGCGAACCCGACCGGCTCCAGGTCGAGGTGGTTCGCCGTGGCCACCACCCGGTCGCCCGGGTCGAAGCCGGCCACTGTGCCGGTGCCCGGGTTCAGCGCCGCTTTCAGCGCCCGGTTGAGCTCCGTCGTCCCGGCCGGTCCGCGGTGGACCGGCGTGACCACCTGGACGTCGGCGGCCTGGATGCCCAGCGCGCGTGGGATCGAGTCGCTGACCAGCTGCACCGTACGGTGCGCCGCCTGCGCGGATCCCATGGCCCGGACGACGACGACCTCGCGATCCGCCGAGTCCACGGGGGCGAGTTCGCCGCCGCGGACGGCCGTGGCCAGCCGGGCGATCGCACCGCCCTCGGCCTGCCGGTACAGCGTGGTCAGCTCCGTCACGGGCACCCGGCCCGAAGCCAGCAGGTCGCCGAGCACCCGACCCGGCCCGATCGAGGGCAGTTGCGCGGGGTCGCCGACGAGCAGCACGTGGGCGGTGTCGGGCACGGCATCGAGCAGGGCTGCGGCGAGTTCGGTGTCGAGCATGGACACCTCGTCCACCACGACCACGTCGTCGTCCAGTGGCCAGTCGGCGCCCCGCGCGAAGTCCCCGCTCGTGCCCTGCGCGCCGAGCATCCGGTGCACGGTGGCCGCTTCGGCGCCGGTCAGCTCGGCCAGTCGCTTGGCCGCCCGCCCGGTCGGCGCGGCCAGGACGACGCTGCGGCCACGGGCCTCGACCAGCTCGACGACGGCCGCGACGGTACGGCTCTTCCCGGTGCCCGGGCCGCCGGTCAAGATCGACAGCCCGTGCTCGAGCACGTTCGCGACGGCCGCCCGCTGCTTGTCGTCGAGGCCCCGGCCCTCGTGATGACGCTCGAGGCCGACGGCGTTCGCGGCCGATCTGTCGGCCAGCGGCTCCGCGGTGGCGAGCAAGCGCGCGCAGTGCTCGGCGACGGCGGCCTCGGCCTCGCCGTAACGCCGCAACGCGAGCAGCGGCGGGTCGCCCTCGGCGTCGCCGGGCAGCGACAGGACGGTGCCC
>JACCSC010000151.1 GCA_013813215.1 Geodermatophilaceae bacterium
CACCTGACTCAACGCTCTACTTCGCCCCGGATGAACTGCTCGACCTTCTCCCGCGCGATGTCGTCGCTGTACTGCTCGGGCGGGGACTTCATGAAGTACGACGACGCGGACAGCAGCGGTCCGCCGATGCCGCGGTCCAGCGCGATCTTCGCGCAGCGCACCGCGTCGATGATCACCCCGGCGGAGTTCGGGGAGTCCCAGACCTCGAGCTTGTACTCCAGGTTCAGCGGGACGTCACCGAAGGCCCGACCTTCCAGCCGCACGTAGGCCCACTTGCGGTCATCCAGCCACGACACGTAGTCCGACGGTCCGATGTGCACGTTGGAGGCGCCCATGTCGTGGTGGACGTTGCTCGTCACGGCCTGCGTCTTGGAGATCTTCTTCGACTCCAGCCGCTCGCGCTCGAGCATGTTCATGAAGTCCATGTTGCCGCCGACGTTGAGCTGCATCGTCCGGTCGAGCACGACGCCGCGGTCCTCGAACAGCTTTGCCAGCACTCGGTGGGTGATCGTCGCCCCGACCTGGCTCTTGATGTCGTCACCGACGATCGGGACACCGGCCGCGGTGAACTTCGCCGCCCACTCCGGCGTACCGGCGATGAAGACGGGCAGCGCGTTCACGAAGGCCACCCGCGCGTCCAGCGCGCACTGGGCGTAAAACTCGACGGCACGCTGCGAGCCCACGGGCAGGTAGCAGACCAGGACGTCGGCCCGCGCGGCGCGCAACGCCGCGACGACGTCGACCGGCTCGTTGTCGGCCTCGGTGATCGTCTGCAGGTAGTACTTGCCCAGGCCGTCGAGGGTGTGGCCGCGCTGCACCGGCACGCCGAGTTCCGGCACGTCGGCGATCTTGATGGTGTTGTTCTCGCTGGCGCCGATCGCGTAGGACAGATCCTGCCCGACCTTCTTGGCGTCCACGTCGAACGCGGCGACGAACTCGATGTCGCGCACGTGGTAGTCCCCGAAGCTGACGTGCATCAGCCCGGGCACGCTGGCCGCGGGATCGGCGTCGCGGTAGTACTCGACGCCCTGGACCAGCGACGCGGCGCAGTTGCCGACCCCGACGATGGCGACTCGAACCGAACCCATGGGGCTCTCCTTCATGGTGTGGTGTTCCGATCAGTTGTCTCGTCGGCGATGAGTTCGGACAGCCAGCGGACCTCGCGGTCGACCGAGTCCAGTCCGTGTTGTTGCAGTTCCAACGTGTAGCGGTCGACCCGTTCGCGGGTGCGGGCCAACGCCGCCCGCAGCCCGTCCCGGCGCTCCTCGACCCGCCGCCGCCTTCCCTCGAGGATCTGCAGCCGCAGGTCGGCGTCGGTCTGGGCGAAGAACGCGAGCCGGACGTCGAAGCGCTCGTCCTCCCACTCCTGGGGACCGGACTCGGCCAGCAGGTCGGCGAAGCGTTCCTTGCCCTCGGCGGTCAGGGCGTAGACGACCTTGCCCCGCTTGCCGGTCAGCGGCGGTGCGTTCGCGGGCAGCGGCTCGGTCGCCCGTGCCGGGTCCTGCACGCAGATCCAGCCCTGCTCGCGCATCCGCTTCAACGCCGGGTACAGCGAGCCGTAGCTCAACGGCCGGAAGCCGCCGAGCAGCCCCAGGACGCGCTTGCGTAGTTCGTAGCCGTGCATCGGCGCGTCGTTCAGCAGGCCGAGGATCGCCATCTCCAGCACACCCTCACCTCCCGTTCACCTTGACGACACCGGACCTGTATATCGGATCGATATATCGCACTGTACGGCGGGCGCGCCCAACCCTCCACCCTCGGCGGCCCGACACGGCGTGGCGCGGGTCACTCCAACCCGCTGCCGCCGATCGAGGCGACAAGTACCCTGGCCGCGTGAAGTCAGCGGCCGACCGGCGCGGGGTCAGCGCCCCCGGGCTGACTCGCCGTGCAGTCGTCGACTACACGCTGCAACGGCGGGCCAGGCTGGCCGACCTGTTCGCGGGCCGGGCCAGCTTCGACGACGTCTGCGACGCCCACCCCTACCTGCTGCGCGCGGCCAAGTTCCACGGGCAGACCGGCGCGATCTCCTGCCCGGTGTGCCGCAAGGAGGCGCTGTCCGAAGTCCACTACGTGTACGGCGACGCCCTGAAGACCACCGCCGGGCAGGCCAAGACGACTGCCGAACTGGGCGAGCTGGAACAGCGGCTGGCCGAGTTCACGGTGTACGTGGTCGAGGTGTGTGTCGGCTGCGGGTGGAACCACCTGACGACGTCGTTCGTCATGGGCCGGGGCGCAGCTCGCCCCGCCCGGCGCCGAACCGCGCCCGAGTGAAGCCGCAGCAGCGGCGTACCGACGGCCGGATGTCTCCGCGGCTCGGGCGCCGGACGAACGGCGCCGAGGCAGTCCTCGCCGTCGAGGCGCACCTGAACGGAGACGTGTGAGCAGCGAGCAGTCCGAGCCGAAGCCGAGCTGGCGGGAACGCCGTCGCGATCCGGCCCGCCGTCGCAAGCGCAAGATCCGCCGCCGCATCGTCCTGGGTGTGATCGGGCTGCTGGTGGCGATGGGCGCGACGTTCGTCGCCGTGGTCTACGCCAACACCGACGTACCGCGCCCCGACGACATCCAGACCGACCAGGTATCAATCGTCTACTTTGCCGACGGCACCACCGAGATGGCGCGCCTGGGCGAGGAGAACCGCACCGACGTCCCCCTGAGCCAGGTCCCCGAGCATGTCCGCAACGCCGTGCTGGCCGCGGAGAACCGCAGCTTTTACTCCGACCCGGGGTTCTCCATCACCGGCTTCGGGCGCGCGGCGTGGAACAACCTGACCGGCGGCAGCACGCAGGGCGGCTCGACGATCACCCAGCAGTACGTGAAGAACGCGTTCCTCACCGACGAGCAGACCTACACCCGCAAGTTCCAGGAGCTCATCCTCTCCGTCAAGATCGACCGGAACTACTCGAAGGACCAGATCCTCGAGTGGTACCTCAACACCATCTACTTCGGCCGGGGGGCGCACGGCGTCCAGGCCGCGGCGGAGACCTACTTCGGCAAGTCGGCGCAGGACCTCACCGTCGAGGAAGGTGCCGTGCTGGCCGGCGGGCTGGCCAGCCCCGCGCTGTTCGACCCCGAGGGGCACCCGGAGGAGGCGCAGCGGCGCTGGGACTTCGTGCTGGACGGGATGGTCGCGGAGGGCTGGCTCGAGGCCTCGGCCCGGGAGGCGATGGTCTTCCCGGAGGTCGCGCCGCCGGGGCCGGTCGACCTCAACAACGCCGACGGCCCCGAGGGGCTCATCGTGCGGCAGGTCCAGGAGGAACTGGAGCGCAACGGCTTCGACCAGGCCCGGATCTACCGCGAGGGCCTGCGGATCACCACGACAGTGAACCCGGCCGCGCAGCAGCAGGCGCAGGAAGCTGCCCAGGGGGTGCTGGCCGACCAGCCGGCGAACCTGCGCACGGCGCTCGTGTCGCTCAATCCGCGGACCGGCGCGGTGCTCGCCTACTACGGCGGCGCGTCGGGGACCGGCTTCGACTACGTGCAGGCCTACCGGCAGCCGGGTTCGTCGTTCAAGCCGTACACCCTGGCCACCGCGCTGGAGCAGGGCATCGGCGTCGCCGCCCGCCGCGACGGCAGCCAGCCGCAGAACTTCCCCGACCGGGAGGCGCCGGTGCGCAACTCCGAGGGCGGGGAGTGCTCCAACTGCACGCTCAAGGAGTCGATCACCCGGTCGCTGAACACGACGTTCTACGGCCTGGCCCTGGAGGTCGGCCCGTCGAACGTGGCCGACCTGGCGCACCGGGCCGGCGTCCGCGCCGAGGGACCGGACGGTACGACGACGCTGGAGCGCAACGGCGTCACCGGCGGCGCCATCGGCATCGGGGAGTACGAGGTCCGCCCGATCGACCAGGCAGTCGGCTTCGCGACCTTCGCCGCGGGCGGCGTACGGCACGAGCCGTTCTTCGTGGCCAGGGTGAGCGACCGGGACGGCAACGTCATGTACGAGCGCACCGAGGGCGACACCGAGCGGGCGGTGTCCGCCGAGGTGGCCAATGACGTCACCTTCGCCTTGGAGGACATCCCGTCCTACGGCGACGACGAGCTGGCCGAGGGCCGCGAGGCGGCGGCCAAGACCGGCACGACCCAGCTCGACGACAACGACAACAAGGACGCCTGGATGGTCGGCTACGTGCCGAGGCTGGTCACCGCGGTCTGGATCGGGACTGACGCCAACGAGGCGATCCGCACGAACGAGGACCGGCTGATCTACGGCTCCGGCCTGCCCGCCGAGATCTGGCGGACGTACATGGACGGTGTGCTGGCCGGTACGCCACAGGACCCGCTGCCCGACGAGGCGCTGATCGAGGGCGACGACGGCGAGAGTCGGCCGCCGCCGGAGGATGACGGCGACGGGGAGGACCAGTCCAGCGATCCGCCGTCGTCGACTCCACCCACGTCCTCCAGCCCTCCGTCCAGTGAGCCGCCACCGTCGTCGGCATCGCCCACCACCGATCCGCCGGTCACCTCCGACCCGCCGGTGACCAGCGACCCCCCGCCGACCACCGAGCCGCCGCCGACCTCGTCGTCCCGCCCGCGGCCGTCCCCGCCAACGGGCACCAGCGCGCCGGGTGGCTGACCCGGCGACCGCGGGCCGGGTCTTCCCGACGCTGGACGATCCGGTGGCGCGGCGGGCGAGCACGATGATCGGCGGGCCGATCGGCCGGCACGCCTTCACCGGGCGGAACTGGTTCTGGACGCCGCTGCGGGTGCTGCTGGCGCTGACCCTGCTCACCCTGGCGGTGGCCTGGGCGAAGCAGCAGCCCTGCGCCGACGGGGCCTGGCTGCCGTCGAACAAGCAGTACACGCACTTCTGCTACTCCGACAGCATCCCGCTGTGGGGGATCCACGGTTTGGACCGTGGGCTCGTGCCGTACGTCGACGCCCGCGTCGAGTACCCCGTGCTGACCGGTGGCTACATGTACGCCGCCGCGACGCTGGCCACCCGCTACGACGCGGCGGCCGCGACCTCGGGGTTGCTGCCGGACCTGGACCCGATCACGACGTACTACGTCCTCACCGCACTGGGCTTGGCCCTGTGCATGCTCGTCGTCACCTGGAGCACCGCGCTGCTGTCCCGGCGGCGGATCTGGGACGCGGCGATGGTGGCCCTGTCGCCGGTGGTGTTCGTGCACGCGTTCACCAACTGGGACCTGCTGGCGATCGCGTTGGCCGGGGCGGGGCTGGTCGCCTGGTCCCGGCGACATCCGGTGCTGTGCGGCGTCCTGCTGGGGCTCGGGGCGGCGGCCAAGCTGTACCCGCTGTTCTTCCTCGGCCCGCTGCTGGTGCTCTGCCTGCGGACCGGCCGGTTGCGGCCCTGGCTGCTGACCACGCTGGCCCTGGTGGTGACGTGGTCCGCGGTCAACCTCCCGGTCGCCCTGACCGCCCGCCCGAACTGGTTGCTGTTCTTCGAGCTCAACACGACGCGCCCGGCCGACCCCGACTCGCTGTGGTACATCGCCATCCACCTCGGGGCGACGGTGTTCGACCCACCGCCGTCGGCCGACCCCTTGGTGCAGAACGCGCCGACCCTGCTCAACCTGCTGACCTTGGTCTGCTTCGGACTGGTCTGCCTGGGGGTCAGCTGGCTCGCGCTGGCCGCCGAACGCCGCCCGCGGCTCATGCAGCTGGTGTTCCTCGTGGTCGCGGGTTTCCTGCTGACGAACAAGGTGTGGAGCCCGCAGTACTCGCTGTGGCTGGTGCCGCTGGCCGTGCTGGCGCTGCCGCGCTGGAAGCCGATCCTGCTGTGGCAGCTGACCGAGGCGGTGCTCTGGGTGCCGCGGCTGCTCTGGTACCTGGGGACCGACAACAACGGGGTGAAGGTCGAGTACTTCCTGCTGGCGGTGACGGTCCGCGACATCGCGGTGATCGCGTTGATGGGCCTCGTGGTCCGGGACGTGCTGCGCCCGGAGCACGACGTCGTACGCCGCTCCGGGCTGGACGATCCGGCCGGCGGCGTCTTCGACGATGCGCCCGACGTGTTCCGCCTCCCGAGGCGAGCCGCCCGGGCAGACCGGGCTATCGCGTCCGCCGGACACCCCGAGTCGAGCGCACCGCCGGCCGGGGGCAGCGACTAGAGGTGCTCGCGCAGGTAGGCCACGTCGTCGGCGATCCCGCCGGCCGGGGTCTCGCAGATGACCGGCGCGCCGGCCTCCCGCAGCACCGCGAGCAGCAGGTCCGGGTCGATCTGCCCCGACTCCAGGTTCGCGTGCCGGTCCCGTCCGGAGTCGAAGCCGTCGCGGCTGTTGTTGCAGTGCACCAGGTCGATCCGCCCGGTGATCGCCTTGACCCGCTCGACCAGCCCGACCAGGTCCTCGCCACCGGCGTGTGCGTGACAGGTGTCCAGGCAGAAGCCGACGTCGTACTCTCCGATCGCGTCCCACAGCCGGGCCAGCATGTCGAAGCGCCGGGCCATCGCATGGTCGCCGCCGGCGGTGTTCTCCAGCAGGATCGGTACGGCGTAGCCGCCTTCCTTCGCCTGCCGCTCCACCGTCTTGCGCCAGTTGTCGATCCCGGTCTCCGCCTCGTCGTCCCCGCCGACGTGGCCGCCGTGCACGATCACGCCGCGCGCCCCGATGTCGGCCGCGGCGGCCGCGTGCTGGACGAGCAGCTTGCGGGACGGGATGCGGATCCGGTTGTTCATGGTCGCCACGTTGACCAGGTACGGCGCGTGGATGAACACCCCCACGTCGGAGGCCAGGATGTCGGCGGCGTCGTCCCGCGGCTTGGGCGCCTTGTAACCCTGGGGGTCGGTGAGGAAGAACTGCACGACGTCGGCGCCGACCTCGTCCGCGTGCGCCAGCGGGTCGCCGTCGCGCAGGTGCGCGCCGATCTCGAACGTGCCCATGCTGGCGAGGGTAGTGCGGGTCTGCGACTATCCCGTCCACCGAGGGGGAGGGGTTCGGGTGGGTGGCGGGGAGCGGTACGAGCCGGTCGACGCCCACCCGGGCACCGGGCCAGCGGGGCGCGTGCTGCCCTACGTGTCCACCGCGGAGGTCGCTGGGCGCTGCCGGCTGAGTACGCTTTCGCGGCACACGGAGGGGGCGGCGGATGAGCGATCCGGGTCAACAGCAACCGGCGTACGGCAGCCAGGGCTACGGGTCAGGACCCGGACAGCCGAACTACGGCCAGCAAGGTTACGGGGCACAGGGCTATCCGCCCGCGCCGGCCGGCTACGGCGCGCCGCCCGTGGGACCGATCGGCGAGGTCCGCAGCACAGGGACGTGCATCCTGCTCTTCATCGTCACGCTCGGCTTCTACAGCTGGTACTGGTTCTTCAAGACCCACGAGGAGATGAAGCGGCACAGCAATGACGGCCTCGGTGGCGCCATCGCGCTCATCCTGGCGATCTTCGTCGGAGTGGTGATGCCGTACCTGACGTCGTACGAGGCCGGCAAGCTGTACGAGCGGCGCGGCCAGCAGGCTCCGGTCGGCGGGCTGACGGGCCTGTGGTACTTCCCCGGCGTCTTCATCCTCGTCGGGCCGATCATCTGGTTCGTCAAGACCAACGGCGCGCTGAACGACTACTGGCGGTCTGTCGGCGCCCCGGGTTGAGCGAGTCACGCGACCCATGACGGTTCACCGGCCCGGCCGGCCGTTGGCGCCGTTCGTGCACGGCATCTGGTGCTGGAGCGACGATCTGCCCGACGCCCGCGAGCGTCGGCTGCCGACCGGTGAGATGCAGCTCGTCGTGAACCTGGCCGAGGACGAGCTGCGCTGGTACGACGGACCCGACCTCGACCGGCCGGGCCGAACCCACGGCGCGGGGTTGTGTAGCGCGCTGTCCGGCCCGGTCGGCATCGACACCGCCGAGCAGCGTCACGTGCTCGGCGTCTCCTTCCGACCCGGCGGCACCCTGCCGTTCTTCGGCCCGCCGGCCGACGCACTGGTCGAACCGGTGATCGGCCTGGACGCGTTGTGGGGGCGGGCCGGTCGGCAGGTCCGCGAGCGGTTGCTGGAGCAACCCGATCCGGCGGCGATGCTCGTCGAGATGGAGCGGATCCTGCTCGAGCAGGTGGTCCGTCCGTTGCGGCCCGACCGGGGGTTGACCGCGGCGGTGCTCGCGCTGGACCGGGGCCGTCCGGTGCACCGGGTCGTCGACCTCGTGGGTACGACGCCGTCGACGCTGGCCCGCCGGTTCCGACACGGCATCGGGCTCGGGCCCAAGCCCTTCGCGCGGGTCCGTCGGCTGCAGCGGATGCTCGGCGCCTGCGGACCGGGAGTCGACTGGGCCGAGCTGGCCGTGCGGCACGGCTTTTTCGACCAGGCGCATCTGATCCACGACTTCCGCGACCTCACCGGCCTGACACCGACGGCGTACGCACCCCGCTCGCGAACCGAGCCGAACCACGTGCCGGGTTGACGATTTTCTCCAATCCCGCGCCCGCCGCCCCGGGCACAATGGCCTCATGAACGTGCTGCCGCGATTGGTGATCAGGGGCGCCGACGCGGCGCTGGAGTTCTACCGGCAGGCCCTGGGCGCCGAGGTGACCTCGCGGTTCACTGCGCCGGACGGATCGGTGGTGAACGCCGATGTACGGATCGGCGAGTCGATGCTGACGCTCAAGGACGAGGACGATGTCGACCGCTCGGCCGCGTCGTACGGCGGATCCCCGGTGTTGCTCATGATCATGGTCAGCGACGCTGACGCGGTCGCCGCCGCGATGATCGCGGCGGGTGCTCGGGTGATCTTCCCGGTCAGCGACCAGTCCTACGGCTACCGGCAGGGCCGGCTGGAGGACCCCTTCGG
>JACCSC010000195.1 GCA_013813215.1 Geodermatophilaceae bacterium
CTGCGAAGTGGCGGCGCAGGCGGTCCGACTGCTGCGAGCCGGCGGCTGGTCTGGAACGCCGGTCGCCTGCCGCCCGGGCTGTCCCGTGGGGAAACGGCCACAACGGAGGTCCTGGCGGCCTCCTAGACCGTCAGGTCCTCCATTGCTGCTGTTTCGGTGTACATGTCTTGACAGATATATAACCGAGGGGGCATGTTGGGCTCGTGCGCGACGAGGTGTGGGCGGCACTCGGGGACCGGCACCGCCGGGCGGTGCTCGACGAACTGCGGCGGGGCACCTGCTCGGTCGGAGAACTCGTCCGCCGGGTCGGTCTGAGCCAGCCCGCCACCTCCAAGCACCTGCGCGTCCTGCGGCACGCGGGCCTGGTGACCGTGCGCAAGCAGGCCCAGCAGCGCATCTATGCCGTGGCGCCCGGCCCCATCGCCGACCTCGACGCGTGGCTGGCGCCGTACCGGCAGCTCTGGAACGACCGGCTCGACGCGCTCGGCCGGCACCTCGACGACCTGGAGGGATCATGACCGACCGGGGCACCTACCTGGAGTACGACGGCCGTCCCGCGGTGCGCTTCGTGCGCACCTATCCCCATCCCGTGGAGCGCGTGTGGCGCGCGGTCACCGAACCGGCCGAGCTGCAGGCCTGGTTCCCGTCGTCGGTGCGGCTCGAGCCGCGGGCGGGCGGGACGATCGAGTTCACCGGCGATCCATACTCCACGGACAGCACGGGCACGATCCTCGTGTACGAGCCACCGCACCGGTTAGCCTACACCTGGGACAACGACGAGCTGCACTTCGAGCTCACGGCCACCGGCGAAGGCTGCACGCTGACGCTGATCGACGTACTGGACGAGCGCCCAGCCGCCGCCCGCAACGCGGCGGGCTGGCACGAGTGCCTCGAGGCCCTCGACGGTCACTTCCGCGGACGGTCGGGCGGTCCGCACGGATCGATGGAGGACTACCTGAAGGTCTACGAGACCTACGTCGCCGACGGGCTGCCCTCGGGGGCCGAGATTCCGGACCCGGCCTGAAGATCCTCTTCCCAGAACTCGTGGTCTCGACGCGGCCCGTCGCCGCGGTCGGTCTCGGCCTGCCGCAGCTCGACCCGGCGGATCTTGCCGCTGATCGTCTTGGGCAACTCGGCGAACTCGATGCGGCGGATCCGCTTGAACGCGGCCAGCCGGCCCCGGCAGTAGTCCAGGATCGCGGCGGCCGTCTCGGCCGACGGTTCGTGCCCGGCGGCCAGCACGACGAACGCCTTGGGTACGGCGAGGCGGACCGGATCCGGCGAAGGGACCACCGCGGCCTCGGCCACCGCGGGGTGCTCGATCAGCACGCTCTCCAGCTCGAACGGGCTGATCCGATAGTCGCTGGCCTTGAACACGTCGTCCGTACGCCCGACATAGGTGATGTAGCCGTCCTCGTCGCGGCGGGCGACGTCCCCCGTGCGGTAGTAGCCGCCGGCCATCACCTCGGCAGTGCGCTCGTCGTCGTCGCGGTAGCCCACCATCAGGCCCAGCGGACGTTCGGCCAGGGCGAGGCAAATCTCGCCCTCGTCGGCCGGCTCCCCGGTCGCCGGGTCGAGTAGGACGACGGCGTACCCGGGCAGCGGGCGGCCCATCGAGCCGTCCTTGACGGGCTGCCCGGGGGAGTTGCCGCACATCGCGGTGGTCTCGGTCTGCCCGAACCCATCGCGGATCGTCAGTCCCCAGGCCTTTCGCACCTGGTCGATGATCTCGGCGTTCAGCGGCTCACCGGCGCCGATGACCTCGGTGAGGGACAGGCCGTACGCCGCCAGGTCCTGCTGGACCAGCATCCGCCAGACCGTCGGCGGCGCGCAGAACGTGGTGACCTGGCAGCGCGCCATCTCGCGCAACAAGGCGGGCGCGTCGAAGCGGGCCTGGTTGACGATGAACACCGTCGCGCCGGCGTTCCACGGACCGAACAGGTTGCTCCAGGCGTGCTTGCCCCAGCCCGGCGAGCTGATGTTGAGGTGCACGTCGCCCGGGCGCACACCGATCCAGAACATCGTCGACAGGTGCCCGACCGGGTAGGAGACGTGCGAGTGCTCGACGAGTTTGGGCTGGCTCGTCGTACCCGAGGTGAAATAGCGGAACAGCGGGTCGGTGGCCGACGTCGGCGCGTCCGGCTCGAACGTCTCCGGCTGGGTCACCAAGTCGTCGTACGTCGCCCAGCCGTCGGCCGTGCCATCGACGCAGAGCCGGATGTCCCCGCCGACCAGCCCGGCGAAGCGTCCGGTCAGCTCGGCGGCCGTCACCACGGCCCGCACCTGGCCGCGGTCCAGGCGGTCGGCGAGTTCCTCGGGGCCGAGCAGAGTGGACGCAGGGATGATGACGGCGCCGAGCTTGATGGCCGCGAGCATCGTCACCCACAGCGGGGTGACGTTGCCGAGCATGAGCAGCAGCGGATCGCCCCGGCGTACGCCGAGGGACCGCAGGTGGTTGGCCAGCTGGTTCGACCGGCGCGAGAGTTCGCCGAAGCGCAGCTGCTCCTCGACGCCGTCCTCGTGCACGATCCACAGCCCGAGGTCGTCGGTGGGCAGCGCGTCGAAGTGGTCCAGGGCCCAGTTGAACTCGGTCAGCTCCGGCCAGCGGAACTCTGCGACCGCCCGGTCGTAGTCCTCGCGGACCGACAGCAGGAAGTCACGTGCGGCCAGGAAG
>JACCSC010000199.1 GCA_013813215.1 Geodermatophilaceae bacterium
GTGCAGCGCCACCTCGGTGCTCGGCATCGGAGCGCCGTCGAGGACCGCCCCGTCGGCGATCCGGACCAGGGAGTACGCCGCCGCGGTCAGCTCGTCGAGCCGGGTTCCCGCCGCGGTCACCCAGCAGGCGTCCCCCACCCGGGCCGACAGGTTGCCGCCGGACCCGACCACGAGCCCGGCGGCCACGAACCGCCGCCCGGCCTCGGACAGCTGCTCGCGGGGATCCACCCCGCCGACGCTACCGGCGATCATGACCAACAGTGGCCGGATTTGTACGGTTTTGACCCGACTTGACGTGCCCCGAACGTCATGATCGCCGGGGAAGGGAGGCGCGGAGTCAGGACAGCGCGATCAAGGCCCCGAGGAAGAATCCGACGGCGGCCAACCAGACCAGGGTGGGCAGGGCGCGGGGCATCAGCTCTCCTCAGCTCGTGTAGACGTCGTCGCCGCGTACCGCGACCGCCACCGGCGGCAGCGGACGCCCAGCCGGACCGGCCACGGGCGCCCCGGTGGCCAGGTCGAAGCGGCTCAAGTGACACGGGCAGACGATCAGCCCGTCCTCTATCGAGGCCACCGTGCAGCCCTGGTGCGTGCAGGTCGCGGAGAAGGCGCCTACCTCGTCGGACTCGCCGCGGGTCAGCACGACCTTGGCCTCGGCCACGATGAGCCCCCCACCGGCCGGGATGTCGCGCAACGCGGCCAGCCGGGTGCCGGTTCCCTCGTCGCTGCCGTAGCCGTTAGCCGCCGCGGTCGCCGGCTTGGTCCCGGTCGCGTCGCTGGACGCGGCCACGACGTACCCGACCACGCCGGCCCCGGCGGTGATCGCACCACCGCGCAGCAGTGAGCGCCGGCTCAGCCCTTCGGACACGGCGGCCTCCTCAGGTCAGCGGTACGCCCGAGCGGGTGAAGAACCACAGCGCTGCGGTGATCCACAGCAGCGCGAGTCCGGCCAGCACGGTGCCGCCGAGGACCGGCAGCGCCCAGCCGGGCAACGCGCGCGAGCGCAGGGCAAGCATCTTGGCGGCGTACGCGCCGTAGAAGAGACATCCGACGATGCTGTGCACGGTGACCCGCAGGTCCCCCGCGGCGAAGCCAAGCGCCCACAGGCAGTGCAGCGCCACCGGCAACGTCAGCACGAACGCCGCCGTACCGCCCCACCGGTGCACGGGAGCGAGCCAGGCCGGGGCGGTCCCGCCCACGCCCGGCAGCCGGCCCCACATCCACAGCGCGGAGCCGAGCTGCACGAGCAGCAGCACGGTGGCGGCGGTGGTCAACCAGGCCTTCATCTGCAGCATCCCGGAGAACCCGAGCGTGGTCAGCGGCCGGTTGGCCGGCTCGTGCAGTCCGCCGTACAGCCCGAGGGAGAGCGCAACGACGGCGCCGAGGAGCAGGACGGCCGTCAGACCGACTCTCGGTGCGGTCGTCGGCTCGGTCATGCTCATGGCCGCGCGCCCGGTCCAGCCCCGTACTGCGCTCACTGTCGGGCCGGAGGCGCTCCGGCGCAAGGGTGTTGGGCCGGGACTCAGCGGCGGCGCAGCAGGGCGGCGTACAGGGTCAGCCCCGGCCCGAACGCGGTCATCACGACGTAGCCGCCCGGCGAGACGGCGGGCGTCACCTCGGCCAGGGCGAGCAGCACCGTGGCCGACGAGCAGTTGCCGTGCTCGGCGAGCACCCGCCGCGAGTCGGCCAGCGCGTCCGCGGGCAACGCGAGGCGCTGCGTCACCACGTCCAGGATCCGCGGGCCGCCGGGGTGTACCGCCCAGCCGGCGACATCGGAGGGGACCAGGCCGTGCCGGGCCAGTAGCCCGCCGATCACCGGCTCGACGTGCTTGGCCAGCACGTCGGGGACCCGCGGTGACAGGCCCATCCGGAACCCGAGATCGGTCACGTCCCAGGTCATGTGGTCCGCGGTGGAGGCATCGGTGCACGCCTCGACGTCGAGCAACTCGAGCCCGTCGTCGACGTCCGGCCGGAGCACGACCGCGGCGGCCGCGTCGCTGAACAGGGCGTGGCTGACCATCTGGCCGATGTCGTCGGTGGCCGGCTGGAGGTGCAGGCTGGTCAGTTCCAGGCAGAGCAGCAAGGCAGGGCGCGAGCGGGCCGTCACGTAGTCCGCGGTCGAGGCCAGGGCCGGGAGCGCCGCGTAGCAGCCCATGTGGCCGACGAACAGTCGCTGCAGGTCGGTGGCCATCCCGAGGTCGCGGGCCAGCCGGATGTCCACCCCTGGGGTGGCGTAGCCGGTGCACGAAGCCACGGTCAGCAGGCCGATATCACTGGCCCGGAGGCCCGCATCGGCCAGCGCCTGGGCGGCAGCCTGCTTGGCCAGCGGCATCGCCTCGGCGGCGTACCGATCCATCCGCGCCCCGGTGCTCCAGCCGGACACGTCCTCGTCCAGCGGGTTGGCCACGGCGTGCCGTGTGGTCACCCCGGCTGCGGCGAACAGCCGTCGGGCCGTCGCCCGGTGGCCGTAGTGCGAGGCGAAGAATCCGTCCCAGAGCGCCTGCTGGCCGACCCCGGGCGGTACGGCGTAGCGCACGCCGGTCAGGACTGCTACCACCGGGCGACCTCGGTGGCGCCGTCCGGGTCCAGCCCCAGGGCCGCCATTCCCAGCCAGTCCGCGCACACGTCGCTGGTGGCCGGCTGCAGCGACCCGCAGCGGGCATCGCGGAAGATCCGTTCCAGGGGGTTGCCGCGCCGGGACGCCGACGTACCGGCTGCCTCCAGCATCGAGGCGGCCACGTCCATCGCGGTCTGCCCGGCCAGCAGCTTCGCCCGCCAGACCCAGCGGTTCGTGTCCGGCTCGCCCGGTGCGCTGTCGATCCGACCGGCCGCCTCCAGCACGGCGAGGCGGGCGGCGGCGACCGCGGCGTCGGCCCGACCTATCCGCGCTCGTACGGCGGGCAGCCGTTGCAGTCCCCGGCCGGACAGGTGCTCGACCGCCGCGTCGATGGCGGACTGCGCGACACCGACGTAGACCGCGGCGTACGACGCGACGAGCCACTGCGGCATCACCTGGGCCAGCATCAGCACGAGCCCCTCCATGCCGCCGAGCAGCCGGTCCTCGGGCACGGTGACGTCCAGGTGCAGGTCGTTGCTGCCGGTAGCCCGCATGCCGAGGGAGTCCCACGTCTGCTCGACGGTCAGGCCCGCCCCGGCCGGCACCAGGAAGTGCGAGAGCACCGGCGGGTCAGAGCCCTCCCGGCGGGCCGCGACCAGGTAGCCGTCGGCGTGCCCCGCGCCGGACACGAACGTCTTGGACCCGGTGATGTGGAAGCCGTCGTCGACCTCGCGGTAGGACGTGGTCAGGGCGGACAGCCGGCTGCCCGCGCCCCGCTCGCTCATGGCCACCGCGTAGAGGGCGCCCTTCGCGGCGGCTTCGAGGACCTGGTCTCGCAGGGCGAAGTACGACTCCGGTACGCCGAGGGCGCGGGCCATCTCGTCCGGCGTACCGGCCAGGGCGCCGGTCACCGAGGCGTGCATGTTAAAGATCAGCGCGGTGGCGCCGTTGCCCGCGGCCAGGACCATCGCCACCTCGGCGTAGTCCTGGAAGCCGGCGCCGGCCCCACCGAGCCGGGTCGGGACCATCAGGCCGAGCAGGCCGGCCGCCCGCAGGTCGGCGAAGTCCGCCGCGGGATAGGCGCCATCCCGGTCGTGTGCAGCTGCCCGCTCAGCGAGCCGGGGCGCCAGGTGGTGTGCGGCAGCGACGCCCTCGGCCGGGTCGGTGGGCGGGTCGGTCGCGGTCATCGCGGCTCCTTGTACTTGCGGCGCTTGGTTCCGTACGCCTGGAACAGGACGGCGGTCGGTCGGGTAGCCACCAGCGGCACCCGGTCGCCACGTCGGGCCAGCAGCCGCAGGATTCCCAGCACCGAGGGGCGCAGGCCGCGCAGCGTCAGCGGTACGCCGTGCGCCGCGGCCAGCCTTCGTAGCTCGTCGCGGTTGACGAACAGCGTCGGGTCGTGGATGCCCTTGGGTGCTCCGCCGGGGATCCGCTCGGCGATGTGCACGGCGAGCAGCCGGGCCAGCGCGGTGTCGGCCAGCGTGTCGATCACGAGGCGGCCGCCGGGTCGGAGGATGCGGCATGCCTCGGCGACCGCACCGGGCAGGTCGGTGACGTGCTCCAGGATCTCCCCGGCGACGACCACGTCGGCTGTGTGGTCGGGCAACGGCAGGGCGAGGACGTCGGCACGCACGGTCTGCACGCCGTACGCGGCGGCCTGGCGCAGCGCGGAGAGCGTGATGTCCAGGCCGATGTGGTGGTAGCCGTGGTCTGCCACGTGCGGGGCGAGCAGGCCGCCGCCGCAGGCCAGGTCGACCAGGACCGCTCTTGGTCTGCTCGCTTGGGGGATCAGCGTGGCCCGGGCCTCGGCAATGGCGTGCAGCAGCGCGAACGGCCCTTGCGGGTTCCACCAGTGCTGCACCAGGTCGTCGTACTGGCGCGGATCGTTCCGCGGTCGGCTCAGCCGATCGCTCGTTCGGACCAGCAGGGGCACCCACCCAGCCTTACACAGCGGGCGGGACGGCCGGTCACTCGCAGGCGATGCCGTCACCGTCTCCGTCGAGATCCGGTGAGTACCCCGGGTCGCCACGGTAGAGCGGGGCGTCACCGGCGGCCCGGGCGTCGGCGCAGTTGCGGTAGGGCCGGTTCGCCGGTGGTGAGCCCGGTGGCCCGGCGCTGGTCGGTCCCGACGTCGGGTCGACCGTCGGGAGCGGAGGCCGCTCGGACTCCGGTAAGACCTGACCGGGGCAGCCGGCGAGAATTCGCTCCATGGCGTCCCGCTCGGCCGCGGCGACCCAGAGCAGGTAACGGCTCTTCACGGCGATCTGCGTAGCGACGTAGGTGCAGCGGTAGCTCCGATCCGGCGGCAGCCACGTTGCGGCGTCCCCGTCTCCCTTCTGCCGATTCAGGGAGGCGTCGACCGCAGCCAGGTTCAGCGGGTCGTTGGCGAACTGGATGCGGGTGGCCAGATCCAGCTGCTGGGCGCCCTTCTGCCAGGCATCGCCCAGGGCCACCACGTGGTCGATGTCGATCGCGGTCGCCGACGGATCGTCCGGCGCGAACCGCTCGGCTTGCCCGCTGTAGGGATCCAGCAGCGTGCCGGACACAGCCGCGCAGCTGGCGTCGAACACCGCACTCTGTAGCACGCGGGCGAGCACGTCGTTGCGCGTGTCGCACCCGTTCTGGTCGATGTCCAGCCAGGGCGTGCCGAACTCTTCTCGGTCGTACCCCGTCTTCGGCGCCCGGCCCTTGACCGGCAGGCCCGCAAGGGCGGCCAGTGCTTCGCTCCTGGGTCGGGCCGAAGTCGTGGCCGCGCCCGTTGTCGTGGCCGCCTCCGTTGTCGTGGCCGGCGCGGCGGAGGCGACCCTCGAGCGGTCCGGCGCCGTGGCATCGGTTCGCCCCTGCGCCCCATCGCACCCGACCAGACCGAGCCCGACGACAGCCGCAGCCGCCCAGCGGCGAGCACCCACCCCCGGATCAACTCCCCGTTCGGCGAACGACCCAGCGCCCGCTCGAGG
>JACCSC010000244.1 GCA_013813215.1 Geodermatophilaceae bacterium
CGCGCTGCCTACCAGCGCCTTCGAGCCGTCGGCCCAGGCGCCGCGCGTCGCGCAGCGTCAGGCCGGCGATTCGCTCACGCAGGTCATCGGACACAACAGGTCACCCAAGTCGGCAGCAGTGGTCCCGGCCAGTCAATAACGTCCTCAGCGCGGCAGCATCGCCGACCCGGCGTTACTCGTGGCGGTCGTTGCGTCTCCAGCGTCCAACGCCGCAGACAAGGCGGCCAGCGTCGACTCCAGACCGGGCGGCACCGAGACCGGTGGCTCCTGCAACGCCGTACACACAACGAAGCTAACCGAGCCGTCCGACAGTTTCGGACCGCGAAAGCGGTTGCTGCGCAACGACTTTGGGCGACCGAAGGGTCACGTTCGGGCGGTCAGCACCTCGCAGTTCCCGGCGGTCGCCGATGAGGTCGATCGAGCGCTACTCCTCGCGGTCCCACGGCATCGGCGTACGGGCCTGGCACTGCGGTTGCCCGCGCCCCGGCCACGGCGACCCGAACGACCGGTTGCACGGGCAGCGCTCGGAGGTGTTGGGATTGCCGGGGACCCGGAACCGTGGCGGCTTCAGCCCCGCGCCGTAGTCCAGGCGGGCGCCGGCCAGCACCCGCTCGGCGGCCGTGCTGACCACCAGCCAAGCCCCTGGACAGCCGTAGCGACGATCACCCGGCACCGGCGCGTCCGCCGCGTAGGCGTAGGCCAGCCCGCAGCAGCCGGCGTCAACGACGTCCACCCGCACCGAGCCACCGACCCGCTCGATCTGCTCCACGGCTTGTGGCGTCACCATGAACGACGGTAGCTCCAGCATGCGATGACACCTATCCGACGGGTCCGACGATTTCGGGCGGCGATGGCCATAGTGGACGGCGTGGACCTCGACGCCGTCGCCGGCGAGCTGTACGCGCTGGAGCCCAGTGAGTTCACCGCCGCCCGCACCGAGCACGAGAAGCAGGCAAAGGCAGCGGGCGACAAGAACCTGGTCAAACAGATCCACCAGTTGCGCAAGCCGACCGTTACGGCGTGGTTGAGCAACCTCCTCGCCCGGGAGAGTCCGGACTCCCTCGCTCCGCTGAAGGAACTCGGCGAGCAGCTGCGCCAGGCACAGCAGACCCTGCAGGGCGACGAACTACGCGCGCTGTCCCGCCAGCGGCAGCGGCTCGTCTACGCCCTGGTCACCGAGGCGCGCCGGCTCGCCCAATCCCGCGGCCAAAAGGTCACCGAGACCGTGGCGCGGGAACTCGAGCAGACGCTGGAGGCGACCCTGGCCGACCCTACGGTGGCCGACACCGTCGTCGCCGGGCGGCTCACGACCGCGGTGCAGCACGCGGGGTTCGGCGTAGGCGGCGTACTGGCCGGTCCAGCCCGGAACGCGGCCGACAGGGACGCGCCGGTCGCTCCGATCCGCCGGATCACGCCGTCCCGACCGGCCGCCGGCGAGACGCCCGAGGACATCGCGGCACGCAAGAAAGCCACCGCCCGGGCGAACGCCGAACGCGATGTCGCCGACGCCGAAGAGGCGCTGGCGCAGGCCGATCGCGCCTTCCGGGAGGCGACCGCGGCCGCCGACGACGTGGAGCGGCGGCAGAGCGGCCTGACCGAGCGGATCGCGTCGTTGGAGGAGGAACTGGCAGCGGCCGAGGAGCAGCTGCCGGTGATCCGGCGTGAAGCACGCCAGGCCGGGCGCGAGCGCAACAAGGCCGAACAGGTCACGAGCCGCGCCGAGCGGATGGTGGGCAAGGCGCGGGCGAATCGCGACGAGCTGGACTGAGCGGCTCAGCCGTCCGGTCCACGCTCGGCGGCGGCCGGCTGCGCCTCGCCGGGGTCAGGACGGCCGGCGCCACTGGACCCGAGCGGCTCGGCGCCATCACCCGGCCGTTCGGGTTCCTCCGCCTCGTGCAACTTGGCTTGGCCCGGACGATGGTCGAGTTGGTCCCCCAGGTACCGGAGGACTTCGGCCAGCACGGCGACGACCGGTACGGCGAAGAAGGCGCCGGCCACGCCGTACAGGCTGCTCCCCGCTGCCACCGCCAGCAGGATCACCGCCTGGTGCAGGTGCAGCGCCCGGCTCTGCAGGATCGGCTGCAAGATGTTGCCTTCGACCTGTTGTACGACGACGACGATGGCCACCACGATCAGGGCGACGGTCGGTCCCTGGGTCACGAGCGCCACAAGCACGGCCAACGAGCCAGCGATCAGGGCACCGATGATCGGCACGAAGCCACCGAGGAAGGTCA
>JACCSC010000256.1 GCA_013813215.1 Geodermatophilaceae bacterium
GTAGTCCCGCCAGCCGATCACCTGCCGCACGAATCCCTCCGCACTGGCCAGCGGTACCGCTCCCGCGCGGTACGCCGCCTCGACCCGGGCCACCACCTCCATTGGATCGAGCAGCCCCAGGTTCAGCCGCACCGACAGCAGGCTGTGCGCCAGCCACGGGTCACCGGCCAGCATCGCGTCCTCAGGCGGCCCGAACGCGGGGATCCGGTGCTCGACGAAGTCGCGCAGCACGTGCAGCGCCTCGCGTCGGGTGACCGCCGCCCACCGCCGTCCCGTCCGACGAAGGAGACATCGCCGGCCGCTTGCCGGTCGAGGTCGCGCCGTACCTCCTCGTCGATCTCGTCCTCGGCCGGCCACCACGGCTCCGGAAGGCCGCGCCGCTCGGCCCCCTGCGGTGGCGGCTCCCGGTTGTCCGCGTCGTAGTTCCACCGGGCGCCGCAGGGTTCGGCGCCGTCCATCAGGACGTCGTGCCGGACCCGCGCCTCGCGGTAGAAGTCCTCCAGCAGCAGCCTGCGCCCACCCCGACCGGCCACCCAGGCCGCGAAGTCGGCTTCCCCCGTCGCGAAGCCGCGCGCCGGCAGGACGGAGATCCTCAGGGACGTGACGAACGAGCGGGCGGCGTACGACGTCGGCGCGCAGACCGAGAGCCCGCCGGAGAACCGTCGCACTGACGGCGCGTGACGCTCGACCTGCCGGAACTCCGCCTGCTCGCCCAGCTCCGCCGCCCGGTGCCGCAGCGCGGACAGGACGAGGTGCGCCTTCTGCCGGTGGAAGCGACGCCGGTGGAACACGGCACGCGACTCGATCAGCAGGACTTCCTGGTCGGGTGCGTCGAGGAAGTGCGGGCCGAGCTGGTCGGCGAACAACCAGCGACGAGTCTGGCCGGAGTTCACGCCGCGAGCTGGCCCCGGCCGCGCATCGCCGCCACCGCCTCCGGCGCTGACGTGCCGTTCTTGTCCATGATCACCTTGACCTTGGAGGCGTACACGTCGACGTACTCCTGGCCGGTCATCGTCATCAGCTCGTACATCAGCTCGTCGGTCATCGACCGTTCCACGAAGCGGTCCCCGGAAAGACCGTAGTAGCGGCTGAAGTCCAGCGGTGCTCCGACCACGATCCGCACCCGGTGGAGCCGCGGGATCAGCCGGCCCTCCGGCTGCACCTTGTCCGTACCGCTGATCGCGACCGGGATGACCGGTACCTTGGCGTCCAGGGCCAGCCGGGCCACGCCGGTCTTGCCGCGGTAGAGCCGGCCGTCCGGACTGCGGGTGCCCTCCGGATAGAGCGCCAACAGCTTGCCCTCGGCCAGGAGGCGCACGCCGGTGTCCAGCGCCGCCCGGGCCGCCGACCCGCTCGTGCGGTCGATAGGAACCATCCCGATGCCGCGGAGGAAGGTGCGGGTCAGCCAACCCTTCACCCCGGTGCCGGTGAAGTACTCCTGCTTGGCCAGGAACGTCACCCGGCGGGGCACCATGAGCGGCAGGAACACCGAGTCACAGAACGCCATGTGGGCCGGGGCCAGGATCGCCGGACCCTTCTCGGGGATGTTCTCCAGGCCCTCGATCTTGGGCCGGAACAGGGTGCGAAGGATCGGTGTGAGGATCACCTTCATGATCCAGTAGAACACCGGCGGCGCACCTTCCCTTCGGGACAGTTCAGACTAGAGACGACCGCCGTGCGGAGACAAACCAAGAGCTGGCGGCGGGCGTGGGAGCATTGCCGACATGCCCAACGTGCCCGGCGTCGCACCTATCCTGCCCGGCGCCGAGGCATTCGACTACGCCGGCGGGCCGACGGGCGTGTTGCTGTGTCACGGGTTCACCGGGACGCCGCAGAGCCTGCGGCCGTGGGGCGAGCACCTGGCCGCGGAAGGCGTCGCCGTCAGCTGTCCCCTCCTGCCCGGACACGGCACCCGCTGGCAGGACATGAACGACACGCGGTGGCCGGACTGGTACGGCGAGGTGGACCGGGCCTTCGGCGCGCTGCGGGCTCGCTGCGACGAGGTCTTCGTGGCCGGACTGTCGATGGGTGGCACGCTTGCGATCCGGCTGGCCGAGCAGCACGGGCCGGACGTCGCCGGGCTGGTGCTGGTGAACCCGTCGCTCGCCACCGAACGCTGGGACGTCAAGCTACTGCCCGTGCTCAGCCGCGTCCTCGGCTCGCGTCCCGGGGTCGCCAACGACATCAAGAAGGCAGGCAGCCGCGAGGTCGCCTACGACCGGCTTCCCCTCAAGGCCGCGCTGTCGCTGCAGGAACTCTGGGCGTTGACTCGGGCCGAGCTCGGCAAGGTCGACCAGCCCGTGCTGACGTTCCGCAGCCCGCAGGACCATGTCGTCGAGCCGCTGTCCGGCCGGCTGCTGCTTGAGGGGGTGTCCAGCACCGACGTCGAGGAGCGCCTGCTGCCCGACAGCTACCACGTGGCCACCCTGGACAACGACGCTCCGGCCATCTTCACCGACAGCGCAGAGTGGATCCAGGCGCGGGTCCGGCGTTCGGCATGAGCACGAGCCGGTGATGAAACGCGGCCGCCGGGACAACGGGCTGGACGCCACGTCCTTCGTACCGCTGCGCGACGTCGACCCGCGGGTCGGCGAGCACCTGCTCGACGTTCTGTACGCCGCCGGCATCGCGGCCTACCTCGAGCCGACCAGCGACGTCGACAGCTACACCCGGGCCATCTCGCTGCCGAGCCCGCCCAGCGACCGGCTCTTCGTGGACCGGGCCAGCCGCCCTACGGCGACGTCCCTCGTCGCCGAGCACGCCTCCGACGCGGTGGCCACGGCCGGGCCGAGCGATGCCGGCCGGGCCCTGGAGGAGGCCTGGGCGCAGATCGTCGCCGGGTACGACCGCCGCCCCGACACCCCCGTGCCGCCGTGGCCGGCCAACGAGGACACCGACGATGACCACGACGACGACGCCGACCAGGACGCCGACGGCGCTGCGGACAGCCGCACCGAGTCCCGCCGGGCCCACCCCTCGCAGACCCGCCGGGAGCGTTCACCAGAACCCGAGGCCACCGGCACAGACGCCGGCACAGACGCCGACACCGACGCCGACACGGACACCGACGAGCCCGAGGACCCGGAAGATCACTACGTCCCGCCGCCGCCTCCGCCGGTGCCCCGCCTCCAGCAGGCGACCCTCAGCGCGCTCGTCGTGATCGCGGTCGGTGCGATGCTCCTGGTCGCGCCTGGCGTGCTCGACCTCGGCGCGGACGTCAGTTTCGTGCTCGGCGTGCTGGGGATCGTCGCGGGCGTCGGCATGCTGGTCTACCGGATGCACGAGAAGCCGCCGTACGACGAGGATCCCGACAACGGCGCTGTGGTCTGAGAGAGGAGAGCAGGTAGGTGTCGCACACCGAGACCGTCGAGGTCACCGGGCACGTCATGGACAAGGGGGTGCTGGCCCGCATCCTCGACGACGTCCTGGAGTACGGCGGGGACTACCGGATCGCGCGGATCGACTTGGGCCGCCAGCACGAGGACGAGACCTTCGTGCGAATGGAGATCAGCGCCGCCGACGACGAGAAGCTGCAGCGCATCCTGATGCGGATCCAGATCCACGGCGCCAACCCCGCCGACCCCGGGGAGGCGCGCACCACACCCGCGCCCTCGGACGGCGTCTTCCCGCCCGACTTCTACTCCACCACCAACCTTGCCACCGAGGTCCGCCTCGACGGGCACTGGGTGCTGGTCCAGAACCCGGAGATGGACTGCGGCCTCGTGGTCGAAAGCGGCGCCGTACGCACGGTGCCGGTGTCCGACGTGCTCGCCGGCGCCGAGGTGGTCTGCGGCGCCGGGGGGGTCCGCGTCACGCTGCCGGAGGTGCCGGCCGGCGGCGACGAGTTCGGCTTCATGTCCTCGTCGGTGTCCAGCGAGAAGCCGCAGGCCCTGCTGGTCCGGCAGATCGCGGCGCAGATGCGCGAGGTCAAGGCGGCCGGACAGAAGGTGCTCTGGGTCGGCGGGCCGGCGATCGTGCACACCGGCGCGGCACCGGCGATGGTGGCGCTGGTCGAGGCCGGGTACGTCGACGTGCTCTTCGCCGGCAACGCACTGGCCACCCACGACATCGAATCGGCGTTGTTCGGCACGTCCCTCGGGGTGGACCTGGCCAAGGGCTCCGGCGTACCGCACGGCCACGAGCACCACATCCGGGCGATCAACACGATCCGCAGCTGCGGGTCGATCGCCGCCGCCGTCGAGCAGGGGGTGCTCACCGGCGGCGTGATGCACGCGATGGTCCAAGCGGGCAAGCCGTTCGTCCTGGTCGGCTCGGTCCGTGACGACGGGCCGCTGCCCGACGTCTACACCGACGTGATCGAGGGCCAGCGCGCGATGCGGGCCGGCCTGGCCGGCGTCGGCTTCGCCATCATGGTGGCGACCATGCTGCACTCGATCGCGACCGGGAACATCCTGCCCGCCGCGATCCCGCTGGTCTGTGTGGACATCAACCCCGCGACCGTGACCAAGCTCGCCGACCGCGGCAGCGCGCAGGCCGTGGGCATCGTCACCGACATCGGGCTGTTCCTGGAGCAGCTCGTCCGGGACCTCGTGCCCGGCTACCGGTACCCCGTCGAACTCGCGGATTAGCCGCGGCGGCGGGCCAGGTCGGCAGCCCCGATCAGGCCTGCCGCGGGTCCCAGCTCCGCCGTGCGCAGAGTCAGCTCGGGGCGGTAGCCGCGGCCGGTGAGGACGGCGGCGTACCGCTCTCGAGCCGGCTCGAGCAGCAGCTCGCCGAGCTCCGATAGGCCTCCGCCGATCACGACCGTGCCCGGATCGAGGATCGCGGCCAGGTCGGCGATGCCCTGGCCGAGCCAGCGGCCGGCCTCGGCGAGCAGATCCAGGGCCGCCCGGTCGCCGGCCTGTGCCGCGGCCGTGACGTGCTCGCCGAGCAGCCGGGTCGGGTCGCCCTCGACCCGCTCGAGCAGGCCCGCGGCGACCGCCGGCGAGGACTCGGCCAGCTCGCGCGCGGCCCACGCGAGGGCCCGCCCGCTGACGTACTCCTCCCAGCAACCGCGGTTGCCGCATGCGCAGGCCCGACCGTCGGGCACCACCCGCAGGTGGCCCCACTCCCCCGCGAGCCCGAACCGGCCGCGGAACAGCTCGCCGTCCACGACCAACCCGCCGCCGATGCCGGTGCCGAGCGTGACGCACAGCAGCACCGGCTCGCCGCGCCCGCCGCCGAAGCAGTACTCCGCCCACGCGGCGGCGTTCGCGTCGTTCTCCACGACCACCGGCACGCCGAGCCGAGCCCGCAAGGCCGCGCGCAGCGGCTCGTCGCGCCAGGCCAGGTGCGGGGAGAACAGCACGGTGGCGCGGTCGCTCCCGACCCAGCCCGCGGCACCGACGCCCACCGCGCCGACGTCGTGGCGGCCGGACAGCTCCTGCACGAGTTCGGCGATCACGTCCTCGGTGCCGGCCGCGTCGCGCGGGGTGGGCCGGCGGAGCTGCTCGACGACCCGGCCCGCCTCGTCGACCACTCCGGCAGCGGCCTTGCTGCCCCCGATGTCGACCCCGATGGCCAGGCCAGCCGACGTACTCCCCTCCGCGGAGGCGCGTAGCTCAGTCGACATGGATGTGCTGGACCGTCGCCGGCGGCGGCTCGGCCTGCTCGCCCGGCGGCGGGACGAGAACGCTGCGCAGCGCCTCGGCGAACGCGGTGCCGGCCGCGACCAGGCCAGCGGCCGCCTCGGGCCGGTCACCTCTCAGCAGCGCGATGAGTTGGCAGATCGGGCAGTACCGGCACTCCGGGGCTGCTTGGCCTGGCGCACCGGCGCCGGGCAACCAGTCGGAGAAGTGGCCCGGTGCCGACCCGGCTTCGCGGCGCACCTGGTCGGCGAGCGGGCCGGCGTACGCCCGGGCGGCGTCGGCCAGCGGGCCGGCGTGCGATCGTCCCCACTCCGACAGCGCCTCGACGAGCCGGCGCGCCTCCTCCGCGAGGCTGCCCGGTGCCGGCCCGGGTCCGTTCATCGCCGGCCCGGCCACAGCGCGGGGTCGGGGCGGAACGTCATGACCAGCCGCCCGTCGGTCAGCTCGGCGCGCTCGACCCGGCAGCGACGCAGCACACCGGGCAGCGCCAGCAGCCGCCGGTGCCCGGCGACCGTGAGCACGAGCTCGTCACCGCTGCGCGCCAGATCCACGGCCTCACGATCGACGTGCGGGAGCGGGAGGGCGAGTTCGTAGTGATCGTCCGCGACGCGACGGACCTGCGGCGCCTCAGGCGCGGCCGCGGCCAGCGGATCGGCGGCGCCGTACAGCTCGTGGCCGAGTTCGCCGAGCGCGGGCACGCCGAGCGGCTCGCCCGGCCGGTACGCCGCCGTATGGATCGGTACGCCGGGGAACGAGGCCTCCACGTCGGCCAGCCGGGCGGCCTGCGCCCCGGCCTGGGCCGCCCGCCATGGATCCTGCCCACCCGGGATCATCCGGTTGACGACGACGGCGTCCAACCGGTGTCCGAACAGGGCCAGCGCGGTGGCTGTCCGGCGCGCCTCGGCCAGCACCAGCGACTCCGGCGTCAGGACGAGACGCACCGTCGTTCCGGGGGCCGCCAGGAGTTCCTGGACTCCGAGCAGCGAACCGTGCAGCCGCGACACCGCCGCGACCACGGCGTCGCCGGGCATGGGCAGCCCGCCGAGCAGCGGCCCCAGTCCCCGCACCACCCGCCGGTGCGCCGGCGCCGCGCGCTCCAGATACCATTCGAGGACGCGCGGCAGCCCCAGCAGGCGCAACGTCTCCGCGCTCGGCGCGCAGTCCACGACGACGGCGTCGTACCGCCCGCCGGCCGCCTGCTCCTGGACCGAGTCCAGGGCGAGCAGCTCCGCTACGCCCGGCAGCACCATGAGCTCCTCGGCGGCGACCGCGGCGAGGCCACCGCGCCCGAGCAGCTCGACCAGGTAGCGCCTGGCGTCGGCCCAGGCCCGCTCGAAGCGAGCCTGCGGGTCGATCTGCATCGCGGCCAGGCCGGTGTCGACCTCTGCGGGCGCATCGTGCAGCGGCGTACCGAGCACGTCACCCAGCGAGTGCGCGGTGTCGGTGGAGACCAGCAGCACCTTGTGGCCGCGGGCGGCGACAGTGGCCGCCGTGGCCGCGGCCACTGTCGTCTTGCCGACGCCACCCTTGCCGGTGAACAGGACCAGCCGCACCGGGCTACCCCTCCACCCGCTTCTTCAGCTCCCGCAGGGCGGTGTCCATGATGACCTTC
>JACCSC010000257.1 GCA_013813215.1 Geodermatophilaceae bacterium
TGCGCTGCCAGGATGATGCTGGACGCCGGGATCGGCGTGCTGCGGACGTTGCCCAGGGCGCCGAAGAGCGCGGTCCGGCGGCTGCGCAAGGTGGCGCCCTCCCTGGGCGTGGCGTGGCCGGACCACCTGCAGGTCGGCGACGTCCTGGCCGGCCTGGATGTCTCCAACCCCAGGGACGCCGCATTCACCAACGAGGCGGCGACGCTGCTGCGGGGGGCCGGGTATGCGGCGTTCGACGGTGCGCCACCGGTGGAGCCGGTGCACGCCGCCGTCGCGGCGCCGTACGCGCACGTGACCGCCCCGCTGCGCCGGCTCGTCGACCGCTTCGGCACGGAGGTGTGCCTTGCCCACGCGGCCGGTACGCCGCTGCCGGGCTGGGTGCGCGAACGGCTACCGCTGCTGCCCGAGCAGATGGCTGCGGCCGACCGGCGGGCCTCGGCGGTCGAGCGGGCGATCCTCGACCTCACCGAGGCCCATCTGTTGGCCGGTCGCGTGGGGGAGGTGTTCGACGCCGTCGTGGTCGACGTCGAGGACGACCGGGCCACCGTCGTCTTGGACTCCCCGGCGGTGCGCGCTCGGTCGGCGCCGCTCGACGCGGGGCCGGGGGAGCGGGTGCGGGTCCGGCTGGCGGAGGCCGATCCCGCGCAACGCCGGGTCCGCTTCGGCCCTTCATGAGCGACGACGACCTCGGTACGGCGTACCGTCCCGCGCGGCCGCCGGAGCGGGTGGTGTCCCTGGTGCCGTCGCTGACCGAGACGGTGGCGCTCAGCGCCCGCGGCCTTCTGGTCGGGGCTACCGACTGGTGCTCCCATCCGGCCGATCTCAACGTACCGCGGGTGGGCGGCACGAAGTGGCCGGACCTCACGGCGGTGCAGGCGCTCGAGCCCGATCTCGTGCTGGCCAACGCCGAGGAGAACCGGGCCGAGGACATCGCCGCGCTGCGTTCGGCCGGCCTCGCGGTGTGGGTGACGGCGCCGGCGACGGTGCCGGCCGCCCTCAGCAGCCTGCGCCGGATGCTCGCCGCGCTCGGCGAGACCCGTGTGCCGTGGCTGGACGAGGCCGACGAGCTGTGGTCCGGGCCGGCCACGGCCACCTACCACCCCGTGCTCGTACCGATCTGGCGGCGGCCGTGGATGGTGCTCGGTCGCGACACGTTCGCCGGCGACGTGCTGCTGCGTCTGGGGTACTCGAACGTGTACGGCGCTCACACCGATCGCTACCCCAAGATCTCGCTGGACGAGCTGCGCCGGCACGAAGTGCACACGGTCGTGCTACCGGACGAGCCCTACGCGTTCTCCGCCACCGACGGGCCCGAAGCGTTCCCAGGCCGGCGCTGCGCGCTGGTCAGCGGGCGGTACCTGACGTGGTACGGCCCGTCGCTGGTCGAGGCGCCAGCCGTTCTGAGTCGCCAGCTGCAGGCTGCCGCGCCGTAGCCCGCGTCAGGAGTAAGTGTGCTCCGGGCCGGGGTAGGCGCCGCTGCGCACCTCGTCGCCGAAGCGGGTCGCCGCGTCGAGCAGGACACCGCCCACGTCGGCGTACTCCTTGACGAACTTGGCCGGCTTCTTGCCCGAGCGCAGGCCGGCCATGTCCTGCCAGACCAGTACCTGGGCGTCGACATCCAGGCCGGCGCCGATCCCGATCACCGGGATGGTCAGCTCCTCGGCCACCTGCGCGGCCAGCTCGGACGGGACGACCTCGAGCACGAGGGCGAACAGGCCGGCGTCCTCGAGCGCATGCGCGTCGGCGAGCAGCTGGGCCCCGGCGTCGCCGCGACCCTGGACCCGGTAGCCGCCCATGGTGTTGATGCTCTGCGGGGTGAGGCCGAGGTGGCCCATGACCGGTACGCCGGCGGTCGTCAGCAGGTCGACGGCGGGAGCCACGGCCGGGCCGCCCTCCAGCTTGACCGCCTGCGCCCCGCCCTCCTTGAGCATCCGGGCGGACGTCTCCAGGGCCTGGGCCGGGCTGGCCTGGTAGGAGCCGAAGGGCAGGTCGGCCACGACCAGCGCCCGTGTGGTCCCGCGGACGACGGCCTTCACCAGCGGCAGCAGCTCGTCGACGGTGACCGGGACCGTCGTCCCGTAGCCGTACACGACGTTGGCCGCCGAATCGCCGACGAGCAGCACGGGGATGCCGGCCTCGTCGAAGATCCGCGCGGTGCTGTAGTCGTAGGCGGTGAGCATGGGCCAGGTCTCGCCGCGTTCCTTGGCGGCGGCCAGGTCCCGGACGGTGATCCGGCGGTTGGTGACGCCGCCGTACAGGGCAGTGGTCATGGGGGTTCCTTCCTCCTCGAAGCGCCGACACTGGCGTCCCCGGGCAGGAAAAGCGTGTCACGTCCCCGGCGGCGCGGCTTCCCTCCAGCGGCTGGTGATGGGGAGACGTCGGTCACGCCCGAAGGCCTTGAGCGAGATCTTCGGGCCGGGCGGGAACTGCCGCCGTTTGTACTCTGCCCGGTCGACGAGTTGCACGACCCGCTCCACGGTGGCCGGGTCGTGGCCGCGTGCGATCAGGTCGTCCCAGCCGAGGTCGAGGTCGACGTAGTCGGCCAGGATCGCGTCGAGTTCGTCATACGGCGGCAACGAATCCGAGTCCATCTGGCCGGGCCGCAGCTCGGCGCTCGGCGGCTTGCTGATGCTGTTGTCCGGGATCGGCGGGGTCTGGCTGAGCTTCTCGGCGTGCTGGTTGCGCCAGCTCGCCAGCGCCCAGACCAGGGTCTTGGGCACGTCCTTGATCGGGGCGAACCCGCCGACGCTGTCGCCGTACAGCGTGGAGTAACCGACGGCCAACTCGGTCTTGTTGCCGGTCGCGAGCACGAGATGCCCACGCTCGTTGGACAGCCCCATCAGCAGGGTGCCGCGGACGCGAGCCTGCAGGTTCTCCTCGGCCAGTCCGGTCAGCGCGATGGTGTCCAGGTACGCCTCGACCATCGGCGCAATCGAGAACGTCTCGAAGTGGCAGCCGGTCCGCTCGGCCAGGTCGGCGGCATCGTCCTTGCTGTGCTCGCTGGAGTACCGGCTGGGCAGGTTGACGGTGTACACGTTCTCCGGTCCGACTGCGTCACAGG
>JACCSC010000272.1 GCA_013813215.1 Geodermatophilaceae bacterium
AACGTGAGCCCTTCGGCGTGACCGATCCGTGGTGGCCGGCGGAGCTGGCCGAACAATCGGGGGCCGGCACGCCGGATGCGTTCCAGCGACTGTGGACGCCACACCGGATGGCCTACATCAAGGGCGAGGGCAAGCCGTCCTCGGCGGAGGAGTGCCCGTTCTGCCGGGTGCCCGGGCTGCCGGACTCCGACGGGCTGGTGGTGGCTCGCGGTACGGCGGCGTACGTCGTGCTGAACTTGTACCCGTACAACTCCGGGCACCTCATGGTCTGCCCCTATCGGCACGTCGCCGACTACACCGAGCTGACCGACGCCGAGATCATTGAGCTGGCCGCGCTCACCCAGCAGGCGATGACCACGATCCGCTCGGTGAGCAACGCGCAGGGCTTCAACATCGGGATGAACCAGGGGGTCATCGCCGGCGCGGGAATTGCCGCGCACTTGCACCAGCACGTGGTGCCGCGGTGGGGTGGCGACACGAACTTCATGCCGATCGTCGGGCACACCCGGGTCCTGCCGCAGCTGCTGGACGAGACCCGCGCGCTCCTCGCCGACGCCTGGCCCGCCTGACCCCCCGTCCCGCGATGATCTCGGGATCGTGCCGGTCCTGACCGGTCGATCCCCGAGATCATCAGCGGGGATCCACAGCCGGTCGCCCCTGTCCACAGTCCTGATCTGTCGGCCCGCGCGAGCCGTCGCACGGATGAGGCTTGCCCGCATGATCGACACCGTGCTGACGCCGGCTACCGCGGCGGCGCTCGGGATCACCCGGCACGGCATCGCGCACCGGATCGGGACCGGTCGATGGCAGCCGCTACTTCCCGGCGTCTACCTGACGCACGGTGGCACGCCGCATCCGGACGAACGCAATGCGGCAGCGTTGGCCTTCGCCGGCCGCGGCGCCGTCATCTCGGGAACCGTGGCGCTGCGCCACCATGGGGTCAAGGCGTCGCCGGCTCGGTGCAGCCGGACCCTGGTCCTCGTTCCGCCCCAGACCGCCCGGACCAGCTCGGGATTCGTGCACATCCGGCGTACCCATCTGGTGCCGATCCGACCGGTCCTGATCGGCGGCCTGGCTTTCGCCGCACTCCCGCGGGCCATCGTCGACGCCTGCCTGGGCCTGCGCTCGCGCAGTACGGTCCGCGCGATCGTGGCCGAAGCCGTGCAACGGCAGCGGTGTTCGCTGGCCGACCTGGCCTCGGAACTGGACCGCTCGGCTCGCCGTGGCAGCCTGTTTCTGCGCGCGGCAGTGGAAGAAGTCGGCCTGGGCGCCTGGTCCGCGCCCGAGTGCGACGCCGGCGACCTGCTGCGGCGAGCCGGACTGCCGGCGTTCGAGCACAACGTCGTCGTGTGCGACGACGAGGGTCGCTGGCTGGCCTGCGGCGACGTCGTCTGGCGGCGATTGCGGGCCATCCTCGAGGTGGACAGTCGCGAACACCATGCGGATCCAGATGCCTGGGAGCGCACCCTGGCCCGGCACAACCGGTTGGCCGCAGCCGGTTGGGCGGCGCTGCACTACCCGCCTCGAGTCATCTCGGCGGACCCGTCGGGCTTCGTCCGCCAGGTGCGGCAATGGCTGACCGTGCGAGCGGTCGAGCTAGGAACCTCAGGCCCAGGATGATCTCGGGCTGCTGCCGGTCATGACCGGCTAGATCCCGAGATCATCGCGAGGCTAGGAAGCGGCGCCGGCCAGGGCGGTCTTGGCCTCGTGCTCCGGCATCGGCTCGTAACGCAGGAACGTCCGGTTGAACCGGCCCGTCCCCGCGGTCATCGCCCGCAGGTCGATGGCGTAGCGCATCAGCGCGCTCTCGGGCACCTCGGCCCGTACGACGGTGCGTTCACCCTGCACGGACTCGGTGCCGGTCACGTGCCCGCGCCGGCCGGACAGGTCGCTCATGATCGAGCCGACATGTTCGTCGGGCACCATGATCGCCACCTCGTGCACCGGCTCCAGCAACTGCGTCCGGGTCGCCTTGGCCGCCTCGCGCAGGGCCAGTGCCCCCGCGGTCTGGAACGCCGCGTCCGAGGAGTCCACGCTGTGCGCCTTGCCGTCGAGCAGGGTGACCCGCAGGTCGACGACCGGGAACGAGCCGGTCAGGCCGCGGGCCATCTGGGTCCGCACCCCCTTCTCCACCGAGCCGACGAACGCGCCCGGGATGGCCCCGCCGACGATCTTGTCCACGAACTCGAAGCCCTCACCGCGGGGCAGCGGCTCGACGTTGATCTTGCAGACGGCGAACTGCCCGTGCCCGCCGGACTGCTTGACGTGCCGGCCCAGTCCTTCGGCCGAGGTCGCGAACGTCTCCCGCAGCGCCACCTGGACCGGTACGACGTCCAGCTCGACGCCCTGGGTGCGCAGCTTGTCCAGAACGACGTCGGCGTGGGCCTCACCCATGCACCACAGGATCAGCTGGTGGGTCTCCGGGTTGCGCTGCAGCCGCAGGGTCGGATCACCGGCGGTGAGCCGGGTCAGGCCCTTGGCCATCGCGTCCTCGTCGCTGCGGGTCCGGGCGCTCACCGCGACCGGCAGCAGCGGTTCGGGCATGTCCCACGGGGCCATCAGCAGCGGGTGGTCCTTGGCCGAGATGGTGTCGCCGGTCTCGGCCGAGGTCAGCTTCGTGAGCGCGCAGATGTCCCCGGCGATGCAGTGCGACATCGGCCGCAGCGTCGCGCCGAGCGGCGACATCAGGTGGGCCAGTCGCTCGTCCACGTCGTGGTCGTCGTGCCCGCGCTCGGCCAGGCCGTGCCCGGACACGTGGACCGCGGTGTCGGGCCGCAGGGTGCCGGAGAACACCCGCACGAGGGACACCCGTCCGACGTACGGGTCCACCGTCGTCTTGACCACCTCGGCGACGAGCGGTCCCGCGGGATCGCACAGCAACGCCTCGTGCGGCTGACCGTCGGGGGACGTGACGGCCGGTGGCGGGTGCTCCAGCGGCGAGGGAAACGCCCCGATCAGCACCTCCAGGACCGCGGCGATGCCCACGCCGGTGGTCGCGCACACGCCCAGCACGGGGTGGAAACTGCCCCGGGCGACCGCGGTCTCCAGGTCGTCGATCAGGGTCGCGACGTCGAGTTCCTCGCCCTCGAGGTAGCGGTCCATGAGGGTCTCGTCCTCGCTCTCGGCGATGATCCCCTCGATCAAGGCGCTGCGCGCGTTGTCGATGAGTTCGGCGTGCTCCGGCTCCGGGTCGCGCACCGCCGGCACCGGCCCGCCGCCGCTGTGGTCGAAGATCCGTTGGCTCAGCAGGCCGATCAGGGCGACGACCGGCTCCCCTTCGCCGGAGTCGTGTACCGGGAGGTAGAGCGGCTGCACGCCCTCGCCGAAGACGCGCTGACAGATCGCGACGGACTCCTCGAAGTCTGCCCGCGGGTGGTCCAGCCGGGTGACGACCACCGCGCGCGGCATCTCGACGGCCGCGCACTCCTCCCAGAGCGCGATGGTCGCCGCGTCCACCCCGTCGACCGCCGAGACCACGAACAAGGCGGCGTCGGCGGCCCGCAGCCCGGCCCGCAGCTCGCCCACGAAGTCGGCGTACCCGGGGGTGTCGAGCAGGTTCACCGTCACCCCCTCGTGGACGAACGGGGCGACCGAGAGCGTGACCGAGCGCTGCTGCTTCTGCTCGGCCGAGTCGTTGTCGCAGACTGTCGTGCCGTCGGTGACCGAACCCATCCGGGAGATCGCCCCGGTGGCCGCGAGCAGTGCCTCGGCCAGCGTCGTCTTGCCCGCACCCGCGTGGCCGACCAGCGCCACGTTGCGGATGCGGGCTGGATCGGCCGCGGGGGTGACTGCTGCTTCCGTTGCCTTGGTCGCCATGGGAACCTCCGGGTCGGTCGCTGGGTGGGACCGATTCGACACCCGGACGTCACCTCGGGCAAGGGCTGGGCCGCTGAGTACGCTGGCGCCAGGACAACTTCGAGGCGAGCCGGGAGCGTGATGCTCAACCTCTTCGCCCGGGCCTCGGTCAGCAGGGCGCTCCAGCCGTTGGGCGAACGGCTGGCCCGCAGCGGGCTGTCGCCCGACGTGGTGACCGTCGTCGGCACTGTCGGCGCCGTGGCCGGCGCGGCGGCCCTTCTCGCCCAGGGCCGGTTCTTCACCGGCGCCGTGGTGATCACGGTGTTCGTGCTCTTCGACATGGTCGACGGCGCGGTGGCGAGAGCGCGTGGGACGACCTCGCGTTTCGGCGCCGTCCTGGACTCCACCTGTGACCGGGTGGCGGACGCGGCCATCTTCGGCGCCCTGGCCTGGTGGTACGCCGGCGCGGGGCAGAGCCGCGAGCTGCTGCTGGCGGCGCTGCTCTGCATGGGCCTGGGCGCGGTCACCTCCTACACCAAGGCCCGCGCGGAAGGCGCCGGGCTGCGGTGCGATGTCGGGATCGCCGAACGCACGGAACGGCTGATCGTCATCCTTGTCGGTACGGGGCTCGACGGGCTGGGCGTGCCCTACGTCCTCGCCGCAGCGCTGTGGCTGCTCGTGGCGGCCACCGCGGTCACCGTCGTGCAGCGGCTCGTCGAGGTACGCCGGCAGGCGGCGCTGCTCGACGCCTCCACCGGGTGACCGCCGGTCGCGAGTGGCTGGCCGAACGGGCCCTGCTGGCCGGCTGGGCGCTGGCCCGATCACTGCCGGAGCCGGTCGCCGCGCTGGCGTTCCGGACCGCGGGGGACGTCGCGGTACGTCGGGGTGGCGCGGGCATCGACCAGTTGCGGGTCAACCTGGCCCGCGTGCTCGCCGCCACCGGATCCGGCCGCGATCTCGACGAGCTGGTGCGGCTCGGAATCCGCTCGTACGCCCGCTACTGGCAGGAGACGTTCCGCCTGTCGGTGACCGCACCGGCGGCAATCGTGGCCCGGACCGAGGTGACCGGCTGGGCGCACGTCGAGGCGGTCCGGCGAGACGGCCGGGGGGTGCTCGCGGTCCTCACCCACTCCGGCAATTGGGACGCCTATGCGGTGGTGTTCCGAGCCCGGCTGGGTACCGGTTTCACCACCGTGGCCGAGCGGCTGCGCCCGCAGGCGATCTTCGACCGGTTCGTCGCACACCGTGAGCGGCTGGGTATGGAGGTGCTGCCGCTCACCGGCGGCGAGCGGCCGGTGGCCACTGTGCTCGGAGAGCGGCTGCGGAGCGGCGGGTCGGTCTGCCTGCTCGCCGACCGCGATCTGTCCAGTCAGGGCCTGCGCATCGACTTCTTCGGCGAACCGGCCACGTTCCCTCCCGGGCCCGCACTCCTGGCCGCGACGACCGGCGCGGCCCTGGTGCCGATGCTCGGCTCGTTCACCCAACACGGCTGGCGGATGGAGTTCCAGCCGGAGATCGTCGTCCCGGCCGAGGGCCGGCTTCGGGATCGGGTCCGGGCGGCCACCGAGGAGTTGGTCGTGCTGTTCGAGCGCGGGATCGCCGCGCACCCCGAGGACTGGCACATGCTGCAGCCGCTGTGGACGGCGGATCGCGCCGTCCCGAACCCGGCGACGGCGGGCCGACCGGCGTGAAGATCGGAATGGTCTGCCCGTACACCTGGGACATCCCCGGCGGTGTGCAGTTCCACGTGCGCGACCTGGCCGAGACGTTGCTGGCGCTGGGACACGAGGTGTCGGTGCTGACCCCGGCCGACGACGAGGCGGTCCTGCCGCCGTACGCAGTCCACGCCGGCCGCGCCGTCGCCATCCGCTACAACGGCGCCGTCGCCCGCATGCAGTTCGGCCCGGTGTCGGCCGCCCGGGTCAGGCGGTGGCTGCGCCGCGGCCACTTCGACGTCCTGCACGTGCACGAACCCGCCGCGCCGAGCCTGTCCTTGCTGACCTGCATGCTGGCCACCGGTCCGATCGTGGCCACGCTGCACGCCGCGTCGACGAGGCTAGTCTTCCTGGCCGCCTCGCAGGGGGTGCTGCAGCCGTTCATGGAGCGGATCAGCGGCCGGATCGCCGTGTCCGACCTGGCCCGGCGGTTGCAGGTCGAGCATCTCGGCGGGGACGCCGTCGTCATCCCCAACGGCGTCAACGTGGCCGCTTTCCGCACGGCCCGGCCGCTGCCGGGCTACCCCCGCGAGGGCGGGACGGTCGGTTTCATCGGGCGGTACGACGAACCGCGCAAGGGCATGCCCTTGCTGCTCGATGCGCTCACTCGCCTGATCCGGGAGCGGCCCGCGCTCCGGCTGCTGGTCGCCGGCCGTGGTGACGCCGAGGACTTTCTGGGCTCGCTCCCGCCCGGCCTGCGCGGCCGGGTCGACCTGCTCGGCGTCCTGTCCGAGGCGGACAAGGCCTCTCTGCTGCGCTCGGTGGACGTCTACTGTGCGCCCAACGTCGGTGGCGAGAGCTTCGGTGTGATCCTGCTGGAGGCGATGGCGGCCGGGGTCCCCATCGTGGCGAGCGACCTGGACGCGTTCCGGCGGGTCCTGGACGACGGGCGGGCCGGCGTGCTCACTCCCGTCTCCGATGGCCCCGCCCTGGCCACGGCGCTGGCGTGCGTGCTCGACACCCCGGCGTACCGCGAGCAGCTCGTGCGGGCGGGCACCGCGGTCGTCGCCGGCTACGACTGGCCTGGCGTCGCGGAGCGGATCGTGGGGGTGTACGAGATGGTCACCGCCGGTCGCCCCGGCGCGGTCGCCCCGCTGCGCAAACCGGCCGGGGGAGCACAACCCGACCCGGCAGCCGACGACGGACCGGCCTGAGGGGCGGCTCACTAGCCTGGTCCGGTGGGGTGGCTGTTCTTCGCCGTGGCCGTGGTCGTGCTGCTCGCGGTCTGGGTGACCTGGACGGCGAACCGGATCGACCGGCTCGACGAGCGGGTGCGCTCGGCCCGGGCGGCGCTGGACGCGCAGCTGGTCCGCCGGGCCGCAGCGGCCCAAGCGCTTGCCGACGAGCCGGATCTGCTCGATCCGGGGCTGCGCGCCGCCCTGCGCGTCGCCGCGCACGACGCCCTCGGCGCGGACGCCGCGGGGCGGGAGGCGGCCGAGAACGACCTCGGGCGGCTGCTCGCCCAGGTCGACGCCGCCGGCGTACCCGGTGACCTGCGCGAGGCCACGAGCCGGGTGGGTCTGGCCCGCCGCTTCTACAACGACGCGGTTCGCGACCTTCGGGACCTGCGCGGTCAGCGGGTGCCGCGGCTGTTCCGGCTCGGCGCCCGGCGGCCGGTGCCCTCGTTCTTCGAGATCGACGACCGGCTACGGATGATCTAGCGGTACGAGCGACCAAGCGCTTGGCGTGGCCTGGACAGCCCGGCGCCGCCGTACGATGAGGGTTCGCCGTCCGCGTACATCGAGAGGCTCGCCGTGTCCACCCCGACCAGTTCGTCTGTCACCGGTTCGGCCCGCGTCAAGCGCGGCATGGCCGAGATGCTCAAGGGCGGCGTCATCATGGACGTCGTCACGCCCGAGCAGGCGAAGATCGCCGAGGATGCCGGCGCGGTAGCGGTGATGGCGCTGGAACGGGTACCGGCCGACATCCGGGTCGAGGGTGGCGTGGCCCGGATGAGCGACCCCGACATGATCGACGGCATCATCGCCGCGGTGTCCATCCCGGTGATGGCTAAGGCGCGGATAGGCCACTTCGTCGAGGCCCAACTGCTGCAGTCCCTCGGCGTGGACTACGTCGACGAGTCCGAGGTGCTGACCCCGGCCGACGAGGCGCACCACATCGACAAGTGGGCGTTCACCGTCCCCTTCGTCTGCGGCGCGACCAACCTCGGCGAGGCGATCCGCCGGCTCGCGGAGGGTGCAGCCATGATCCGCTCGAAGGGTGAGGCCGGCACCGGCAACGTGGTCGAGGCGACGCGGCACATGCGGGCGATCCGCGGCGACATCCGGCGGCTGGCGAACCTGGACGAAGCCGAGCTGTACGCCGCGGCGAAGGAGCTGCGCGCACCGTACGACATCGTCGCCGAGATCGCCGAGACCGGAAAGCTGCCGGTCGTGCTGTTCACCGCCGGTGGCATCGCGACTCCCGCCGACGCCGCGATGATGATGCAGCTGGGCGCCGAGGGCGTCTTCGTGGGCTCTGGGATCTTCAAGTCCGGTGACCCGGCGAAGCGGGCCGAGGCGATCGTCAAGGCGACCACGTTCCACGACGACCCGGACGTCATCGCCAAGGTCTCGCGCGGGCTCGGCGAGGCAATGGTCGGCCTGAACGTGGAGCAGCTACCCGCCGACCAGCGCTTCGCCGGCCGCGGTTGGTAGCCGCTCGGATCCTCGTCGCTCGGCGTCTTGTTCGGCGGCTCCGTCCGGGCCGGCGCCACGGGACACTGCTGGCCCGGCTGCTCGGGGTGCTCTTCCTCGCGATGGCCGCCGGTCAGCTGAGCGACATGCCCGGGTTCCGCGCCATCCTGGCGGACTACCGCTGGGGCGATCCGGAGCTGCTGTCGATCGCCCTGCTCGGCGGCGAACTGCTCGCCGGCGGTTGGCTGTTGTTCAGCCCGCGGCGGGACCCGATGGTGCCCGCCGCGGTCTTCGCCGCGACGGCGCTGCTGTGGTCCGGACTCGCTGTGCAGGCCTTCGCCCGCGGGCTCGTGGTCGAGAACTGTGGCTGCTTCGGTGTCCATCTGGGCCAGTCGCTGGGCTGGCCGGTGCTGGTGCAGGACGGCCTGCTCCTCTTGTACGCCGCCGTGCTGCTGCGCCGCGCACGGACCCGCCGCGGCTGGCCGTTCCGGTGAGCGCGGCGCCGGTCATCGGCGTACTCGCCCTGCAGGGCGACGTGCCCGAGCACGTGCGGGCCGTCAGGCAGGCTGGTGCGGACGCCCGGTCGGTACGCCGCCCCGAGGAGCTGACCGGGCTGGCCGGCATCGTGTTACCGGGCGGTGAGTCCACGACGATGGCGAAGCTGGCGGTGGCCTTCGGCCTGCTCGACCCCCTGCGTGCGCTGCTCGGCGACGGGCTGCCGGCGTACGGATCCTGCGCCGGGATGATCCTGCTGGCCGACCGGCTGCTGGACGCCGCGCCCGGGCAGCAGACCCTGGGCGGCCTGGACGTGACAGTGCGACGCAACGCCTTCGGCCGGCAGGTGGACTCCTTCGAGGCG
>JACCSC010000275.1 GCA_013813215.1 Geodermatophilaceae bacterium
CCGAAGTGGTTCTGCACCCGACGTTCGGTGGGCAGGCCGTTGTCGTCCCAGCCCATCGGATAGAAGACCTCGCGGCCGCGCATCCGGTGGAAGCGGGCCAGCGCGTCGACCTGGACGTAACCGAACACCGAGCCGAGGTGCAGCGAACCGCTGACCGTCGGAGGTGGGGTGTCGATGGAGTAGATCTCCGACCGGGTCTTCGAGCGGTCGAAGCGGTAGGTGCCCCGCTCCTCCCAGACCGCGCCCCACTTGCCCTCGAGGTCGACGAGTGAGGGCTTGTCCGGCACAGCAGGCATGCCATCGAGGTTAGTCGAGCCCGCGCCGAGCGCTCGTCGTCGTTTGCCGCTCCGTCGCTGCGACCCCGGTAGCGAGCCTGCGGAGGCGCTCGGCCAGGAGCCGCTTGCTCGGCCGCGACGTCACGGCCGTGGCCAGCTGCGCCTGAGCCCCCTACAGCGAGCAGTACGACGTTGCCTCGAGTGTCTGCGAGATGACGACGAGTAAGTCGGCCAGTCAGTCATCATCGGCCTCACCAAGGAACCCGCTCACGGCCCCGACAAAGGCAGCCAGGTCCGCAGGATCGTCCAACCGGGCGAGTACGACGGCGTCGTCGACAGCGATGTACTCGTGGACGAGCACGTTCCGGCAGCCGACCGCCTGCCGCATCCGGACCGCCAGCTCTTGGGTCAGCACACAGTGCCGACCCAAGACGGTCATCGCCTCCCCGTTGTCGGCCGGCGGACCCCACCCTTCCGAGGAACACATGTGCTGGGCGACATCGACGCACGCTTCGAACGCCGTGATGAAGGTGTACTTGACACCGGCCAACCACATCGGATCGGCCCGTCGTGCCGCGTCTGCTCGCGACTCTGCGCGGAGTGTGGCCAAGGAATCGGTCAGGGAGCGCAGCAGGCGAAGGACGCGGACGTCATCGACCATGGCGCAGGGCCTCGGCGAACTCTCGGTGCGCGCGCGTGATGCGCGGCAACTCGTCGAAGTAGATCTTGCGGGTCGTGGCCACCCAGCGGACACGGGCCGGCGGATCGTCGTCGTACAGCAGCTGTCCGTCTACCGCGATGCGACCACGCAGCTCGAGTGGGGCGCCGTTGAGCACCAGAAGATCAACGCTGGGCGGGAGGTCGACCTCGAACGACGCGGGCGCGGGCCCCTCCCACCACGCCGCGACGTCCACGTCCGAATCCGGCCGGGCGCCGCCGCTGACCCGGCTGCCATGCAGCAGAGCGAACCGGGCGCCGGCCGCCCGCAGCGCTGCAGCCACCTCTGTCAGCAACGCCGCGTCCAGCTTCACGCGGCTCAGTGTGGCAGCAGATTCGGCGTCGATGGATGCGCTGTCGGCCTACCCGGGCCGTGAACGCATCCGTTGTCGGCCAAACGGCTTCGTCAGAGGGCGGCGAGCTCCGCGGTCAGGTCATCGAGGCCGAGCGAGCCCATCGACAGCGCGGCCATGTGCCACGCCTTGAGGTCGAACGACGACCCGCGCCGACGTTCGGCCGCAGCCCGGCCCGCGAGCCACGCCCGCTCCCCCAACTTGTAGCTGATCGCCTGCCCCGGGATACCGAGGTAGCGGACCAGCTCGCTGTCGGCGAACGCAGTGTCCATACCGGAGTTCGCGCCCAGGAACTCCCTACCCAGCTCTGGCGTCCACCGTTCACCCGGGTGGAACGGCTGGCCGGAGGGGATGTCCAGCTCCAGGTGCATGCCGATGTCGATGACGACGCGGACGGCGCGCAATTGCTGCACGTCGAGGTAGCCGAGCCGGGCTCCGGGTGCGGTGAGGTAACCCAGTTCGTCCATCAGCCGCTCGGCGTACAGCGCCCAGCCCTCGGTGTCGGCCGCGGTGCTGCCGAGGCTGGTCTGGAACCGGGACAGCTGCGGGGCGACGTGCACCCACTGGGCCAGCTGCAGGTGGTGGCCCGGAACGCCCTCGTGGTACCAGGTGCTGATCAGGTTCCAGAGCGGGAAGCGGGTGCGGCCCAGCGTCGGCAGCCAGGTCCGACCGGGCCGGGCGAAGTCCAGTGACGGCCGCGTGTAGTACGGCGCGGCGGCGCTGCCCGGCGGAGCGATCATGGCCTCGACCCGGCGGACCGGCTCGGCCAGGTCGAAGTGAGTGCTGTCGAGTTCAGCGATCGCCGTGTCCATCATCAGCTGCAGCCGCTCACGGATCGCCTCGACCCCGTCGACCGCCTCGCCCTCTCGATCCAGGTGGGCCATCGCCTGCGCCGGCGTGGACCCGGGCCGTACGACGTCCGCCTCGCGACGCAGCTCGCCGTCGAGGCGGAAGAACTCCTGCCAGCCCCAGTCGTAGGCCTCGGCGAGATCGAGGTCGGCGCCGGTCCAGTACCGCGCGAAACGCGCGTAGCGCTCCGCCCCGACCGCGTCCGGTGTACCGGCAGCGGCCGATTGGTAGTCACCGCGCAGGTACTCCCGGACGGCGGTCACGGCCTCGGTCGCCGTGCCGGCGGCCCGCTCGAGGTCGGCCCGCAGCGCATCCGGACCCCGGCCGGCGAACTCGGTGAACCACGCCGTGCTCACCCACTCGTCGAGCTGCTCGGCCACCGCCTCGATCTGCCGAGGAGCGGCAGAGAGCCCTTGCGCCAGACCAGCTTCCAGCGCCTCCTGGTAGGAATGCACCGACGCGGGTACCGCATCCAGGCGACGGGCGATCACCGCCCAGTCGTCGTCGGTCGCCGCCGGCATCATGAGGAACGTTCCACGAATACCGTGCAGCGGTGAACCGATGGTGCTCACCGAGCGCAGGTGCTCGCCGGCATCGCTCAGTGCAAGCGCAGAGTCCAGCCGGTTGCGCAGCAGCCGAGCGCACCGGTGCTCCAACGGATCGGACTGCTCCCCGGCCGTGTCGAGGGCAGCCAACGTCGTCCGGGCCAGCTCGTCGAGCGCGGCCTGCCCGTGCGGCGAGAAGTCCGGCAGCCGGTCGTCACCGGGCCGGATGCCCAGGGCAGTACCTGTGATCGGGTTGAGGTCGGCGATGTGTTCGACGTACTCGTCAGCGATCTCGCGTGGTGTCGTGGCGGTCATGGCCCCATCCTGACCTGATGGTCGATTCCGTCGGCGCGGGCCTCGCTCGCTTCGTCGAGGCGCAGGACAAGCACGACACGTACGACGCCGCTCTTCGGGAGTTGCAGGCGGGACACAAGCGCGGTCACTGGATGTGGTTCGTCTTCCCCCAGCTGGCCGGTCTCGGGCACAGCGCCATGGCCCGGCACTACGCGATCTCCGGGACGGCCGAGGCCCGCGCCTATCTGGGGCACGCGGTCCTGGGTGCCCGGCTCCGCGAGTGCGTAGCGGCGCTACTCGCCCTGCCCGGAGGTGATCCGGTCGCCGTCCTCGGATCCATCGACGCGATGAAGCTGCGTTCGTCGATGACTCTGTTCACGCTGACCGATCCCGACCAGCCGGCGTTCCGCGCCGTCCTCGACAAGTTCTTCGGCGGCCGACTGGACAGCGAGACCACGAGCCGGCCGTGACCCCGCTCGACCCGCCCCGTGACCAGGGTCTTAGCCGGCGATCTCCTGACGTGCCGCGGTGGGCGGCTCTAGGCTCCCGGAAACGCACGGGGACGCGCATGCGGCCTCGCCCATGCACAGAAGGTGAGGCCATGCAGATTCCGGCAGCTTTCGACTACGCCCGTGCGGAGAGCCTCGAGCACGCGCTCCAACTGCTCTCCGAGCACGGTCCTGAGGCGCGGGTGATCGCGGGGGGACACAGCCTGCTGCCGATGATGAAGCTGCGGCTGGCCAACCCCGAGTGGCTGATCGACATCAACGACCTCACCGACCTGGCCTACATCACCGAGGACGCCGACGTCGTTCGCATCGGGGCGATGACCCGGCACGTCGAGCTGCTCGAGTCCGAGGCCCTGGCCGGCCTGTTCCCGATCGTGCGCGACGCCGAGCGCACCATCGCCGACCCGCTGGTGCGCAACCGCGGGACGATAGGCGGCTCGCTGTGCCAGGCCGATCCGGCCGAGGACCTGTCGACCGTCTGCCACGTTCTCGGCGCGGAGCTGGTGATCCGCGGAGCCAACGGCGAGCGGTCGGTGCCGATGGCGCAGCTGCACACCGGCCCGTACGAGACCAGCGTCGAGCAGGACGAGATCCTGACCGAGGTCCGCTGGCCGGTCCGGCCGCGGACGGCCAGCGCCTACACGAAGGTCGAGCGCCGGGCCGGCGACTGGGCCACCGCTGCCGCCGGCGCATCAGTGACGATGGGCGCGGACGGCCGGGTAGAGGACGTCACGATCGGGCTGACCGCCGTCGGCCTGGACGGCGGTACGGCGACCCGCGCCGCCGACGCCGTACGCGGGCAGACGCCGAGTGAGGACCTGTACGCCGAGGCCGGCCGACGGGCCGCCGAGCAGTGCCGGCCGATCGGCGACCAGCGTGGGACCGAGGCGTACAAACGGCACCTGGCCGACGAGCTCACCCGGCGGGTGCTGCGCCGCAGCGTCGAACGCGCTACCGCCCCTCTCGGACGAGGAGTCTGACCGTGCAGGTGTCGATGACGGTGAACGGCGAGGCGATCTCGCGTGAGGTCGAGCCGCGGGTGCTGCTCGTGCACTTCCTGCGCGACGACATCGGGCTGACCGGTACGCACTGGGGCTGCGACACCAGCAACTGCGGCTTGTGCACGGTGCTGATGGACGGCGCACCGGTCAAGTCCTGCACGGTGCTGGCCGCGATGGCCGCCGGCCACGACATCCGTACCGTCGAGGGGATGGCCACCGGCGGCACGCTGGACCCGGTGCAGCAGGGCTTCATGGAGGAGCACGGGCTGCAGTGCGGCTTCTGCACGCCGGGGATGATGCTCACCGCCCGCGCGCTGCTCGACCGCGATCCCAACCCCTCCAACCAGGACATAAGGGAGGCGATCTCCGGGCAGCTCTGCCGCTGCACGGGCTACACGAACATCATCAAGTCGATCCGCTGGGCGGCCGACCATCAGTCAGAGACCGCCGGCGCGGCGACCGAGGGGAGCTGAGCATGGCCACCGTCGAGGAGCGCCCCATCGGGTTCGGCCGCCTGAAGCGCAAGGAGGACCCGCGCTTCATCCGCGGGCAGGGCAACTACGTCGACGACGTAGTGCTGCCGGGAATGCTGCACGGGGCGGTCCTGCGCAGCCCGATGGCGCACGCCCGTATCGCCTCGATCGACACCTCAGCCGCGCTGGCGCACCCCAAGGTCCATGCGGTGATAACCGGCAAGGACCTCGAGGCGCAGGGGCTGGCGTGGAT
>JACCSC010000429.1 GCA_013813215.1 Geodermatophilaceae bacterium
GTCCGACGTCGGGCACCCGCAGGTGGACACCCTCCCGTACGACGGGGCGGCCACCCACCACGACGTCGGTGACGTCGGCGGCGGTCGCGGCGAACACGGCGGTCGCCGCCGGGTCGTCGCCGCCCGCCGTGCGCGGGGAGTCCAGCCCGACCGCGACGAGGTCGGCCGGCGTGCCGAGCGCGATCCGGCCGGCCTCGGGCCAGCCCAGGGCGCGGTGGCCCATGCGGCTGGCGACCTGGATCAGCGCCGGCACGTCGAAGCGGCCGCGCTCGCCGCTGGCCAGCCGCTCGTGCATCTCCAGCGCACGCATCTCCTCGAACGGGTCGATGATCGCGTGGCTGTCGCTGCCGAGGGACAGTCGGCATCCGGCGTCGGCCAGCTGCCGCGCCGGCCCGATCCCGTCCGCCAGGTCGCGCTCGGTGGTAGGACAGAAGCAGACCTCGACGTGGTGGAAGCCGAGCAGCCGCACGTCGAGGTCGGTCAGGTGCGTCGCATGGATGGCAACCATGCTCGGCCCGAGCGCTCTCGCCTTGGCCAGCAGTTCGGTCGGGGTACAGCCGTAAGCCGCCCGGCACGCGTCGTTCTCGGCCGGCTGCTCGGACAGGTGGACGTGCAGGCGGTTGTCGCGGGCCTGCGCCGACTCGGCGACCGTCGCGATCTGGTCGGCAGGCACCGCCCGCACCGAGTGCACGGCCGCGCCGAACCGAACGTGCCGACCGGCTGTGCGGGCCAGCTCGCGGGCGGCCCAGCGGTCGGCGTCGCCGTCGCCGAAGCGCAGTTGAGCACCCTCCAGGGGTCGGCCGATCCCGCCGGTCAGGTAGCAGGTGTCGATCAGCGTGATCCGGATGCCGGCCGCCGCCGCGGCGTCGGCCAGGGCGGCCTGCATGACGTTCGGGTCGTCGTACGGCGTGCCGCCCGGCCCATGGTGGAGGTAGTGAAACTCGCCGACGCAGGTGATGCCGGCCAGCGCCATCTCGGCGTACACCGCAGTGGCCAGCCGGAGATAGGAGTCGGGGTCGAGTCGCTCCGCCACGGCGTACATCTGCTGCCGCCAGGTCCAGAAGTCGCCGCGCCCGACCGACGTGCGGCCGCGCAGCGCGCGGTGGAAGGCATGCGAGTGCGCGTTGGCGAAGCCCGGCAGGACGAGGCCGGCCAGCCGCCGCGCGTCACCGGGCTCGACGTCCTCGGCTATGGCAGCGACCGCGCCGTCGGCCACGTCCAGCCGCACCCGCCGGGCCACCCGGCCGGGAGGCAGCCACGCCTGCTCGCACCAGTAGCTCAGCATGCGGCGGCGGTCAGCAGGCGGGTCAGGGCCGCAACGCCGGCCAGGCAGTCGGCCTCCTCGGCGTACTCCGCCGGTGCGTGCGAGACCCCGGTCGGGTTGCGGACGAAGAGCATCGCGGTGGGTACGCCGGCGGCGGCCAGCACGCCCGCGTCGTGTCCGGCGCCCGTGGGCAATCGCGGGGGGTCACCGAGTACGCCGGCCGCCCAGTCCAGGGTCACCCGCGGAAAGCTGACCTCGGGCGACGTCGACTCGGTCGTGACGGTGAGCGTGACGCCGTCGCGGGCGGCGCGTTCGGCGGCTTGCTGTTCGATCTCGGCGGTGACGGCCGCGAGGGTCGCCTCGTCCGGCGCCCGGCTGTCCAGCCAGCCGGTGACGGCAACGGCGATCGCGTTCGTGCCGCCCGGGTCGACGTGGACCCGGCCGAACGTGGCCAGCGCGCCGCCGAGGCGGGCCCGCTTGCGGGCCGCCAGCACGGTCATCGCGTAGCTGAGCATCGGGTCGCGGCGGTCGGCCAGCGCCGTCGTCCCCGCGTGGTTGCCTTCGCCCCGGAAGTCGTACCGCCAGCGTCCGTGTGGCCAGATCGCGGTGCCCAGCCCGACCGGCGCCTCCAGCGCCCGGCCCTGCTCGACGTGCAGCTCGACGAACAGCCCAATCCGTTGCAGCGCCTCGGGATCGGGACCGACGTACGACGGGTCGTGGCCCTGGGCGCGCATGGCCTCGGCCAGCGTCGTACCGTCCGGATCTTTCAGCGCCAGCGTGCGCTCCGGGTCGGCCACTCCAGCGGCCAGTCGGGAGCCGAGGCAGGCCACGCCGAAGCGCGCGCCCTCCTCGTCGGTGAAGGCCACGACCGCCAGCGGCCGCCGTAGTGCGGACCGGTCGAGGGCGTCGATGGCGGCGAACGCCGAGACGATGCCGAGCGGGCCGTCGTACGCGCCGCCGCCGGGGACGGAGTCCAGGTGGCTGCCGGTGACCACGGCGTCCGGGCCGGGCGCGCCCAGCCAGGCCCACAGGTTGCCGTTGCGGTCGGTCTCGACGTCCATCCCGCGGCGCGCCGCACCGGCGCGGAACCACTCCCGGCACTGCATGTCGGCGGCAGTCCAGGCGAACCGCTGGTACCCACCGTCCGCGCGGCGGCCGACCGGGAGCAGGTCGGCCCACATGCCCTGAAAGGTCATGCCCGCATGGGGATGACCACCCCGCGCTCGGCGGCCACCTCGTCGGCCCGGTCGTACCCCGCGTCGACGTGCCGGATGACACCCATGCCCGGATCGTTCGTGAGCACCCGCTCGATCTTCTGCCCGGCCAGCGCCGTGCCGTCGGCCACGCAGACCTGTCCCGCGTGGATCGACCGGCCGATGCCGACCCCGCCGCCGTGGTGGACCGAGACCCAGGACGCGCCGCTGGCCACATTGACCATCGCGTTGAGCAGCGGCCAGTCCGCGATCGCATCCGAACCGTCGGCCATCGCCTCGGTCTCCCGGTACGGCGAGGCGACCGAGCCGCAGTCGAGGTGGTCCCGGCCGATCACGAGCGGCGCCGCGAGGGTCCCGTCGGCGACCATCTCGTTGAAGCGCACCCCCGCCTTGTCCCGTTCGCCGTATCCGAGCCAGCAGATCCGAGCCGGAAGTCCTTGGAACGCAACGCGTTCGCCGGCCAGCTTGATCCAGCGGGCGAGTGACTCGTTGTCGGGAAACAGGTCGAGGATGGCTCGGTCCGTGGCCGCGATGTCGGCGGGGTCACCGGACAGCGCGGCCCAGCGGAAGGGCCCCTTGCCCTCGCAGAACAGCGGCCGGATGTACGCCGGGACGAAGCCGGGGAAGCTGAACGCCCGCTCGTAGCCGCCGAGCTGGGCCTCCCCGCGGATCGAGTTGCCGTAGTCGAAGACCTCGGCGCCGCCGTCCTGGAAGCCGACCATGGCCTCGACGTGCCTGGCCATCGACGCCCGGGCCCGGTCGGTGTACTCCTCCGGCTTCTTGGCCGCGTAGTCGTCGGCGTCGCCCAGGTCGATGTCCTCGGGGATGTAGGACAGCGGGTCGTGGGCCGAGGTCTGGTCGGTGACGATGTCGATGGGGACGCCCATCCGGAGCAGGCGGGGGACCAGTACCGCGGCGTTGCCGACGACACCGACCGACAGGGCGCGACGGTCGGTCCGGGCGGCTACGGCCTGGCCGACTGCATCGTCGAGGTCGTCGGCCACGGTGTCGAGGTAACGGCCCTCGACCCGGCGCCGGAGCCGGACGGGGTCGATGTCGATGACGATGACCGCGCCGCCGTTCATCGTGACCGCCAACGGCTGGGCGCCGCCCATCCCGCCGCAGCCCGCGGTCAGCGTGAGCGTCCCGGCCAGGGTGCCGCCGAAGCGCTTGGCCGCGACGGCGGCGAACGTCTCGTAGGTGCCCTGCAGGATCCCCTGCGTCCCGATGTAGATCCAGGATCCGGCGGTCATCTGCCCGTACATGGTCAGGCCGAGCTGCTCGAGCCTTCTGAACTCCGGCCACGTCGCCCAGTCGGGAACGAGATTGGAGTTCGCGATGAGCACCCGCGGCGCCCACTCGTGGGTGCGCATGACGCCGACCGGCTTGCCGGACTGCACCAACAGGGTCTCGTCGGATTCCAGGCTCTGCAGGCTGCGGGTGATGGCGTCGAACGCCGACCAACTGCGGGCGGCCCGGCCGGTTCCGCCGTACACGACGAGGTCGTCCGGGCGCTCGGCGACCTCGGGATCGAGGTTGTTGTGCAGCATTCGCAGGGCGGCCTCCTGGGGCCAGCCCCGGCAGGTCAGGTCGGTTCCACGGGCGGCGCGCACGGGTCGGGCCTGCGACATTCCGGGCTCCTCTTGCATCTCGACGGCTCAGTCCAGCGGGCCGGTGACGGACTCGGCCGCCTGGCGCAGGCTGCGGTCGGCGACAGCGACCACCGCGGCGGCGATCTCCGGGGCCAGCCAGCGGTCCGGTCCGACGCCGGGGACAGTGGTGCGCAGCGCCGCCACTACCGCGCGGGTGGCCGGGCCAGGCTGCAGTGGGGCCCGCAGGTCCAGCGCCCGCGCCGCAGTCAGGATCTCGATGGCGAGCACGTGACGCAGCGCGTCGATCGCCCGCCGCAGCTTGCGGGCGCCGGCCCAGCCCATGGAAACGTGGTCCTCCTGCATCGCGCTGGTCGGGATCGAGTCGACCGAGGCGGGTACGGCGAGGCGCTTGAGCTCACTGACCAGGGCGGCCTGTGTGTAGTGGGCGATCATGTGCCCGGAGTCGACGCCGGGGTCGTGAGCGAGGAACGGTGGCAGGCCGTTCGAGCGGTGGACGTCGAGCATCCGGTCGGTCCGCCGCTCGGCGATGCTGGCCACGTCGGCGACAGCGATGGCCAGGAAGTCCGCCACGTAGCCCACCGGCGCGCCGTGGAAGTTGCCGTTGGACTCCACGCGACCGTCGCTCAACACCACCGGGTTGTCGATGATGCTGGCCAGCTCGTGCGTGGCCACTGCGAGCGCGTGGGTCAGCGTGTCCCGGGCCGCACCGGAAACCTGCGGGGCGCAGCGCAGCGAGTAGGCGTCCTGCACGACGCTGCAGTCCGGGCCGCGGTGGCTGTCCATGATCGCCGACGCGGAGAGCAGGGCGCGCAGGTTGGCCGCCGAGCGCTGTTGGCCCGGCTGCGGACGCAACGCCTGCAGGTCGGCGGCGAAGACCCGGTCG
>JACCSC010000331.1 GCA_013813215.1 Geodermatophilaceae bacterium
GTGGTGCCCTCGACGAGCAGGCCGCCCGGGGCCAGGTGGACCTGCAGCGTCGTCCAGGCCTGCGCGGCGGCGGCCTCGTCGTACTGCCGGAGCACGTTCATGGCCCGGACCAGGACGGGTCGCCGGCCCGCCAGCTCGAAGCCCCCCTTCTCGAAGCGCAGCCGGGGGGGATCGGCGTACGGCAAGGCGGCGCCGACCCGCTCGGGGTCGATCTCCAGGCCGAGCACCTCGACGTCCGGGCGCACCGCGGCGAGCCGACGGGACAGCTCCAGCGTGGTCACGGGGTGGCTTCCGAATCCGAGGTCGACGACGAGGGGGTGTGCGGCGGCGCGCAGCCGGACCGCCTGGGTGCCGACGAGGTACCGGTCGACGCGGCGCAGCCGGTTCGGCGCCGTGCTCCCACGGGTCGCCAAGCCGACCGCCCTGGCCCGCCCGGCCGCGAACCGCTTCGCCACGGCGGACAGCGTACGAGTGGAGTCCGACGGGCGTTGCCAGTACAACTTGCGCATGAGCAGCGGCAAGGTCGACAACGAGTACTACGAAGCGGAGCTGGCACGGCTCGGGATAGAGCTGGTCAAGCAGCAGGAGTGGATCCGGGCGCAGGGTCTGCGGATCGTGGCCATCTTCGAGGGGCGTGACGCGGCCGGCAAGGGCGGTGCGATCAAGCGGATCACCGAATCGCTGAACCCGCGGCATGCGCGCGTCGTTGCGCTCGGTACGCCGACCGAGCGGGAGCGCACTCAGTGGTACTTCCAGCGCTACGTCGCGCATCTGCCCGCGGCCGGCGAGATGGTGCTGTTCGACCGGTCCTGGTACAACCGCGCCGGCGTCGAGCGGGTGATGGGCTTCTGTACCGACGAGGAGTACCAGGAGTTCCTGCGTGCGGCCCCGGAGTTCGAGCGGATGCTGGTGCGCAGCGGCATCCAGATCGTGAAGTACTGGTTCTCGGTCAGCGACGCCGAGCAGGAGCGCCGCTTCCAGGGCCGGCTGGGCGACCCGACGAAGCGCTGGAAGCTCTCGCCGATGGACGTCGAGTCGCGCAACCGCTGGCAGGACTACTCCAAGGCCAAGGACACGATGTTCGCCCACACCGACATCGACGAGGCGCCGTGGTACGTCGTCGAGGCCGACGTGAAGAAGCGGGCCCGGCTCAACGTGATGACCCACCTGTTGAGCGTTGTCCCGTACGAGGACCTGACGCCGTCGGCCATGGCCTTGCCGCCGCGGCCGGATCGGGTGGCCGACGACTACGTGCGGCCACCCAAGGAGAGCCAGCGCACGATCCCCGACCTGGTGCCCGTCACGGCGCGTCGGAAGAAGAAGTCGAAGGCGCAAAGCTAGCGTGCTGCGCCTGGCCGACCTGACGACGCTGCGCCTCGGGGGCCCGACGGCACGGATGCAGTCGGCGTCGTCGCTGTCCGAACTGGTGGCCGCCGTTCGCGCCGCCGATGCCGCGAGCGAACGCGTGCTCCTGCTCGGTGGCGGCAGCAACCTCGTGGTCGCCGACGAGGGCTGGCCGGGGGTGACCGTGCTGATCCGCGGGCCCTCGGTGTCCGTTCGCCGGGACGGGCCTGCAGTGCTGCTCCGCGTCTCGGCCGGCACCGACTGGGACACCCTGGTCGCTCAGGCCGCCGACGAGGGCTGGGCCGGGATCGAGTCGCTGTCCGGCATCCCCGGCCTGACGGGTGCCACGCCGGTGCAGAACGTCGGCGCCTACGGTCAGCACGTCAGCCAGACGATCACCGACGTCACGGTGTGGGACCGCGCGGCCGGCCGGATCGCGGTCCTGTCGGCGGCGGACTGTGGCTTCGGGTACCGGACGAGCGCGTTCAAGCACAGCGACCGGTACGTGGTGCTCGAGGTCGGCTTCCGGCTTTCGGCGTCGGGCCGGAGCGGGCCGATCCGGTACGCCGAACTGACCCGTGTGCTCGGCGCCCCGGACGCTGTACCGCTGGTCGACGTCCGGGCGGCGGTGCTGGAACTGCGTCGCGGCAAGGGGATGGTGCTCGATCCGGCCGACCACGACACATGGAGCGTCGGCTCGTTCTTCACCAACCCGATCCTCTCCGCTGCCGAGGTCGCGGCCTTCGACACGCTCGCCGGTTCGGCGTACCCATCCTGGCCGGATCCGTTGGGCCGCAAGCTGTCCGCGGCGTGGCTCATCGAGCAGGCCGGCTTCGGCAAGGGGTACGGAAACGGCCCCGTCCGGGTGTCGACCAAGCACACCCTGGCGCTGACCAACCGGGGCAAGGCGCACACGTCGGACCTGCTCGCGCTCGCGCGGGAGATCCGAGACGGGGTCCGGGCTAGGTTCGGGGTCCAGCTGCGCGCCGAACCGCGGCTCGTCGAGTGCGAACTGTGAGGTGCCGTCATGACAGACCCGTCTGACCTGTTGGGCTTGGACGAGCTGCTCGATGACGAGGAGCGGGCGATCCGCTCCACGGTCCGGGACTTCGGCGAGAAGCGCGTACTGCCGCACATCGCCGAATGGTTCGAGGAGGGCCACATCCCGCGCGAGCTGTTCCCGGAACTGGGGGAGCTGGGCTTGCTGGGCATGCACCTGGAGGGTTACGGCTGCGCGGGCACCACCGCGACGGCGTACGGCCTGGCCTGTCTCGAACTGGAGGCGATCGACTCCGGGTTGCGCAGCATGGTCTCGGTCCAGGGGTCGCTGGCGATGTTCGCGATCTGGAAGTACGGCAGCGGGGAGCAGAAGCAGCGCTGGCTGCCCTCGATGGCGGCGGGGGAGGTCATCGGCTGCTTCGGGCTGACCGAGCCGGACTTCGGCTCCAACCCGGCCGGGATGCGCTCGCGAGCCCGACGCGACGGCGACGACTGGGTCCTCGACGGCAGCAAGATGTGGATCACGAACGGCTCGATCGCCGACGTGGCGGTGGTGTGGGCGCGGGCCGAAGAGGGCGTCCGCGGGTTCCTGGTGCCGGCCGGCACCGACGGGTTCACGACGCGCAACATCACCCGCAAGATGTCGCTGCGGGCCTCGGTGACCAGTGAGCTGACCCTGGACGGCGTGCGGCTGCCGGCCGACGCCATGCTCCCGGAGGCACGCGGGATCGCCGGGCCGTTGGGGTGCCTGACCGAGGCGCGGTTCGGCATCATCTTCGGCTCGATGGGCGCGGCCCGGGCCTGCTACGAGTGCGCGGTGGACTACGCCAAGACTCGGGTGCAGTTCGACCGGCCGATCGGCGGCTTCCAGCTGACCCAGGCCAAGCTCGTGGACATGGCCCTGGAGCTGCACAAGGGCATCCTGCTGGCGATGCACCTCGGTCGGCGCAAGGACTCCGTGGGCCTGACCCCCGCCCAGGTCAGCATCGGCAAGCTGAACAACTGCCGCGAGGCGATCAAGATCTGCCGGGAGGCCCGCACGGTGCTCGGCGCCAGCGGGGTCACGCTGGAGTACCCGGTGATCCGACACATGAACAACCTGGAGTCGGTGCTGACGTACGAAGGCACCTCCGAAGTGCACACCCTCGTCCTCGGCCAGGAGATCACCGGCATCTCCGCCTTCACCTGACCTGGTGGCGACCGCAGAGCGGGACAGGCTCGCGCATTATGTAGCAGCCGGGCTCGTAGAACGGCCGGATCGGTGGGACGTCTCGTTCGCCGACGGCTGCGTCACCCAACTGCGCGTCGACTTTGCCTTGACGATTGTTATCGACGCGTCCGTCGAGATCCGCATCGAGTCGTCTTTCGTGCTGCGCGAGGGTGATCGGGAGACGTCGTTCGTTGCGGGGGACTGGCGTGCGTTCGGTCCGCTGCTGGCGCTGCATCAGCAGGACGTCACGGGCATCGAGCTGGCCAAGGACGGCTCACTGTCCGTCCGGCTACGGGACGGCGCTCAACTTGAGGTGCCACCCGGCGAGCAGTTCGAGCCGTTCACCGTCACGCTGCCTGGCACGCCCCCAGTGCTGATCGTGAGCACTCCCGGTGGTGGCTTGGCGATCTTCTGACCCAGGCCGATCAGCTGACCGACTTCGCCCCTCGTGTCGTGGCGCAAACCGGGCGAATCGCGTCACCTGACCGCCACAGCGGGGGCAAAGTGGAGCCAAGCGGCGTCAGGGCGAGCGGGCGACCTTGTGCTGGGCTGCTTGGGCGATCGGACGGACGACCAGCAGGTCCACGTTGACGTGGTGCGGGCGGGTCACCATCCAGTTGACGCAGTCTGCGATGTCCTCAGCGACGAGCGGCTCGGCCACCCCGGCGTATACCGCGTCGGCCTTGGCCTGGTCCCCGCCGAAGCGGATGAGCGAGAACTCCTCGGTCGCCACCATGCCCGGGGCGACCACCATCACCCGCACCGGTTCGCCGCAGAGCTCCAGCCGTAGCGTCTCGGCCAGGACATGTACCCCGTGCTTGGCCGCGGTGTAGCCACCGCCGCCCTCGTAGGCGATCATCCCCGCCGTCGACCCGACGATCACCACGTCACCGGACGCCGCAGTCAACGCCGGCAACAGGGCCCGGGTCATCCGCAGCACGCCGAGCACGTTGACGTCGTACATCTGCGCCCAGTCCGCGGGGTCGGCCTCGGCCACTGGATCCATCCCTAATGCGCCGCCAGCGCTGTGCACCAGGACATCCACCCGCCGTACGCCGGCGCAGAAGGCATCCACCGACTCCTGCGAGGTCACATCCAGGGGCGCCGCAGTCCCGCCGATCTCTTCGGCCAGGGCCGCCAGCCGGTCGGCGCGGCGCGCCCCGAGGACGACGTCGAAGCCCGAGCCGGCCAGCCGCCGCGCGGTGGCCGCCCCGATCCCGCTGCTCGCGCCGGTCACCACCGCGACCCGACGTCCGGATCGGGAAGAGTCGCCCTGACCTGTGGCGTTGTCTGTCATACGGGAATCCTGCCCGACCGTCGACCGGCGACGGGCTGCGGCAGGATGACGCGGGGAGGTATGCGGGTGCACGCAGTGAACGGCACACCGCGTCCGCGCGTGCCGAGACGGGTGGCCACCCTGTCGGTGCACACCAGTCCCCTCGACCAACCCGGCGCCGGCGACGCCGGGGGGATGAACGTCTACATCGTCGAGGTCGCCCGCCGGCTGGCGAGACGAGACATCGCCGTCGACATCTTCACCCGGGCCACCTCCAGCGAACTGCCGCCGGTCGTCGAGATGGAGCCGGGCGTCAACGTCCACCACGTGATCGCCGGTCCCTACGAGGGATTGAGCAAGGACGAGTTGCCCGCCCAGCTGTGCGCCTTCACCAGCGGCGTCTTGCGCGCCGAAGCCGCGCACGAACCCGGCCACTTCGACCTGATCCACAGCCACTACTGGTTGTCCGGGCAGGTCGGCTGGCTGGCCCGCGACCGCTGGGGTGTCCCCCTGATCCACACCGCACACACGCTGGCCAAGGTCAAGAACGCCCTGCTGGCCGAGGACGACAGGCCCGAACCCAAGGCGCGGCTGATCGGCGAGGAGCAGGTGGTCGCGGAGGCCGACCGCCTGGTCACCTCGACCGCGCAGGAAGCGGCCGATGTGATCGCCCTCTACGACGCCGACCCCGGCCGGGTGCAGGTAATCGCACCCGGAGTGGACCTCGACCGGTTCGGTCCCGGGGACCAGCGCGCCGCCCGGGCGCGGATCGGTCTGCCCGCCGACGCCGTGGTGCTCCTCTTCGTCGGGCGGATCCAACCGCTCAAGGCCCCGCACATCCTGCTCCGCGCGGCTGCCCGCCTGGTCGCCGACGAACCGGAGCTGCGTCGCCGGTTGCAGGTCGTCGTCGTCGGCGCGCCCAGCGGCACCGGCCTCGAGCATCCGCAGGCGCTGCAGACTCTGGCCGCCGACCTCGGCATCGAGTCCCTCGTGCGATTCCAGCCGCCGGTGCCCGCCGACCGGCTCGCCGACTACTACCGGGCCGCCGACGTATCCGTCGTGCCGAGCTACAACGAGTCCTTCGGCTTGGTCGCTCTCGAGGCACAGGCCTGCGGGCTGCCGGTCGTGGCCGCGTCGGTCGGAGGGCTGACGACGGCGGTCGACGACGGCCACTCGGGCCTGCTCGTCGCCGGACACGACCCGGCCGACTACGCCGCCGTCGTACGCCGGATCCTGGACGAGCCCGGCCTGCGCACCGCGCTCGCCGCCGGTGGAGTGCGGCACGCGGGAGGCTTCACCTGGGACCGTACGGTGGACCAACTGCTCGACGTGTACGCCGAGGCGATGAGCGCCGCCGCGCCGGTCTTCGGGGTGACCAGATGACCGGCTTGGACGGCGTGCTGCGGGCGGCGCTGGACGAGCGCGAGCTGAGCTACCAGTCACCCGGCCCCGGTCGCTACCTGGTCACCCTGCCCGGGGAGAAGAAGCTGCAGACCAACTGCTGGCTGGTCATCGGCCGGCACGCACTGCGGATCTCGGCCTTTGTCTGCCGGCAGCCCGACGAGCACCGCGAGCAGTTGTGGGAGTACCTGCTGCAGCTCAACGCGCGACTGTTCGGCGTCGCGTTCAGCATCGACAAGGTAGGCGACATCTACCTGACCGGGCGACTGCCGCTGGCCGCGGTGAACGCCGAGGAGATCGACCGGCTGCTCGGGTCGGTGCTGTCCTACGCCGACGAGCATTTCAACACGATGCTGGAGATCGGCTTCGGTTCCTCGATCCGCAAGGAGTGGCAGTGGCGGCTCAAGCGCGGAGAGTCTCTCGCCAACCTGCAGGCCTTTGCCTCCTTCGCCGAGCGGCAGCCTGAAGCCTCCGACTGAGGGCCCAACGGGTTTTGGCCCCCGGCGCTCCGGGTATCGGAGACCTGTTCGGTATGACCAAGTTGTGACTGAGTCCCAGGGAGCTTGTATGAGCACAACCGACAGCCCAAGCACTGTCGACGCAGCCAAGGAACAGGCCGCTGGAGTCGGCCAACGAGCCGGTGCGGCGGCCGGCGACGTGGCCACGACGGCCAAGGAGCAAGCCCACGAGGTGGTAGCCGAGGCGAACGCCCAGGTCCGGAACCTGGGCCGGCAGCTCAAGTCCGAAGTGGACGACCAGGCCACGACCCAGCGCGACCGGCTCGTCGAAACGCTGAATGCGGTCAGTGACGAGCTGCGGCAGATGGCTGACCGGAGCGAGCAGTCCGGCCTGGCCACGGATGCCGCCCGTCAGCTCGCCGCCGGAAGCCGGCGCGCTGCGAACTACCTGGAGGACCACCGGCCCGGCGACCTCGTCCAGGGCCTGACCGACCTGGCTCGGCGTCGCCCGGGAGCGTTCCTCGCCGCAGCCGCTGCGGCCGGCCTGCTCGCCGGCCGGCTGACCCGCGGCGTGGTGGCCAGCCAGCAGGACGACACCGGCAGCGCCGGCCAGGCCGACGACTTCCCGGCGTACGACGACCGTGCCTACGCGACCCCCATGACCGACGGCACGGCGCCGTACGGTGGCTACCCCAGTACGCCGGGCGTGGCCCCCGCCGAGCCGGGCACGCTGTACGGCGGGCCTGGCGGGCCGTACGCAGCGACGCCGCCCATGGCACCCCCCGGGGTCGAGGGACCGCCGCCCGGTGCGTTGCCGGGACCCGACCAGGCACCCTCACACCAGACCTACCCCGCACCGCCGCCCCCGTACGAGACCTACCCGGAGCCCGCGTCACCGCAGCAGGCCTACCCGGAGCCCGCGTCACCGCAGCAGGCCTACCCCGACACGGCCGAGATCGAACGGGACCAGTACGGGCGGGACGGCCGTGAGTAGCGCGCACTCCGAGCAGATCCGGCCTGACGTCGAGAACCGCTCAGTCGGCGAACTCATCGGCGAGCTGAGTTCTGACCTGTCCACGCTCATGCGGCAAGAAGTGGCGCTGGCCAAGGCCGAACTCACGCAGGAAGCCAGCAAGGCGGGCCAGGCGGCCGGGATGCTGGCCGGGGCCGGCGTCGCCGCCCACCTCGCCATCATCTTCGCCTCGCTCACCGCCATGTGGGCACTGGGCAACGTCATGAACCTGGCCTGGGCGGCGCTGATCGTCACCGTGGTCTGGGCCGTCGTGGCGGGCGCACTCGGGGTGGCTGGCCGCGGTCGGTTCAAGCAGGTCTCGCTCAAGCCGGAACAGACGATCGACACTCTCAAGGAGGACGCACAGTGGGCGCGGACACGGAACAGCTGAGGCGTGACATAGAACAGACCCGGCGTGAACTGACGTATGACGCCGACGCCCTGACCGAGAAGGTGAGCCCGTCGCGCATCGTCGATCGCCGGGTGACCAAGGCCAAGGGTGCGTTCGGCAACGTTCGCGACAAGGTGATGGGTACGGCGTCGAACACGGCATCGAGCGGTCAGTCGGCGGTGTCCTCGCTCACGGACGGCACGACCGACCTCGCCCAGAGCGCCCGGGCTCGCGCCGAGGGCAACCCACTGGCCGCCGGAGTGATCGCGTTCGGCGTCGGCTGGCTCGTCTCGGCCCTGATCCCGGCCAGTACGCGCGAGCAGGAGGCGGCGGGCCAGCTCGTCGAGTCGGTCAAGCAGCACAGCCAGCCGGTGACCGAGGAACTCAGCGGCATCGCCACCGAGGTCAAGGACAACATGAGCGGACCGGCCCAGGAGGCGGCGCACAGCGTGCAGGCGACCGCGACCGACGCGGCGCAGGCGGTCCAGGAGCACGGCCGATCCGCCGCGCAGGACGTCCAGGCCGACGCCCGGTACGCCACCGAAGAAGTCCGCAGCACCAACCAGTCCGGGCAGTACACCTAGGGGCAACGGGTACGGCTGGGTCCATCGCGATGGATCCGGCCGGCTCGGGCAGGATGACCGCGTGACGGCAACGCTGATCCTGCTGAGGCACGGGCAGAGCGACTGGAACGAGAAGAACCTGTTCACCGGCTGGGTCGACGTCGGCCTCACCGACGTCGGCCGGGCCGAGGCCCGTCGGGGTGGGGAGTTGCTGGTCGAGCACGACCTGGCCCCCGAGGTCGTGCACACATCGGTGCTGGTGCGGGCCATCGAGACCGCGAACATCGCGCTGGCCGCCGCGGGGCGCTCCTGGCTTCCGGTGCGCCGGCACTGGCGGCTCAACGAGCGGCACTACGGGGCGCTGCAGGGCAAGGACAAGGCGGCCACCCTGGCCGAGTACGGCGAGGAGCAGTTCATGCTCTGGCGCCGCTCGTACGACACGCCGCCCCCGGCCCTGGACCACGACGGCGAGTGGAGCCAGCACGCCGACCCCCGCTACGCCCCACTCCCACCCGAGGTACGTCCGGATACCGAATGCCTGGCCGACGTGGTCGACCGGATGCTGCCGTACTGGTACGACGCCATCGTCCCGGACCTGCGCGCGTACGGGACGGTCCTGGTCGTCGCGCACGGAAACAGCCTGCGCGCCTTGGTGAAGCATCTCGACGGGCTGAGCGAGGCGGACGTCGTCGCGTTGAACATCCCCACCGGTATCCCGCTGCGTTACGAGCTGGACGGCGCGGCCCGCCCGACCGTGTCCGGTGGGCAGTACCTGGATGCCGAGGCCGCGGCCGCGGCCATCGAGGCGGTGAAGAACCAGGGCCGGCCGGCCCAACAGCCGGCGTCGTCGGGGTGAACTTCAGGCGTGCCGCGGCGTACCGCACCGGGGGGTAGTCCGGGCGGACCTACCATCGCAGGCGTGGAGGTCATCCTCGCGCTGGCCGGTGTGCTCGCCGGGGTCACGCTCGCCGTCGGCTGGATCACGCTGCGCCGCCGCTCGGACGACCTCCAGGACGAACCGCTCACCGGGTACGACGTCGCCCGCCGAGTCATCGACCTCATGGAGCCCGGCGCCGTCGTCGTCGACGAGCAGGACGCCGTCATCCTGGCCAACGCCGCGGCCCGCGGCCTCGGCGTCGTCCGGGGTCGGGAACTCGCCGTCCCGCACCTGCTGCGGATGGCGGCGACCGTACGGCGTACCGGCCAGCGTCAGGAAGACGTGCGGCTGACCGCGGAGCTGCTCGGCGCCGGCCCCCGCACGGTCGGCGTGCACGCGATCCGGCTGGACAGCCGGGGGACCGTGGCCCTACTGCTGCTGGACGTCACCGAGTCACGGCGGATCGAGGACGTACGCCGTGACTTCGTGGCCAACGTCAGCCACGAACTCAAGACGCCGGTCGGCGCGCTGTCGCTGCTGGCCGAGGCGACTCAGGGTGCCGCCGACGACCCTGAGGCGATCCGCCGCTTCTCCGCCCGCATGGTGCATGAGGCGCAGCGGCTGAACCGGCTGGTCCGCGAGGTGATCGACCTGACCCGGCTGCAGGGCGGCGAACCACTGCCCAGCCGCGACCCCGTGCAGGTTCGGAGCATCATCGCCGAGGCACTGGATCGGACCCGGCTGGCCGCGGACGCCAAGGCGATCCGGCTGGCCGTCAGCGGCGCCGCCGACGCGGTCGTGCTCGGCGTGGAGCTCCAGTTGGTTACGGCGTTGACGAACCTGCTGTCCAACGCCGTGGCCTACAGCGACCCCGGGACGACGGTAGCGGTGGCCGCACGCAGCCAGTCCGGTTTCGCCGAGATCGCCGTCATCGACCAGGGGCAGGGCATCCCGGCGGTGGACCAGGACCGCATCTTCGAACGCTTCTACCGGGTGGACCCGGCCCGGGCCTCGGCCACCGGCGGCAACGGACTGGGGCTCGCCATCGTCAAGCACATCGCGACCAACCACGGCGGCGGTGTCCGGGTCTACAGCCAGCTCGGCTCCGGTTCGACGTTCACCCTGCGGATCCCGCTGGCCCCGGAACGGGCCCTCGAGCCGCGTGCCGTGCAGGAGGTCTCATGACCCGGGTGCTGGTCGTGGAGGACGAGGAGTCCTTCTCCGACGCGCTGTCCTACATGTTGCGGCGTGAGGGTTTCGAGGTCGCGGTGGCCGGCTCGGGTCCCGGGGCGCTGGAGGAGTTCGACCGGCACGGAGCCGACATCGTCCTGCTCGACCTGATGCTGCCCGGCCTGCCCGGTACCGCGGTCTGCCGCGCTCTGCGCCAGCGATCCGCGGTGCCGATCATCATGCTGACGGCCAAGGATTCGGAGATCGACAAGGTCGTCGGTCTGGAACTCGGCGCCGACGACTACGTGACCAAGCCGTACTCGGCTCGCGAACTCGTCGCCCGGATACGCGCCGTCCTGCGGCGGCATGGGGATTCGGAGAAGCCGGAGCCCGCCGCGCTGGAGGCCGGCCCCGTCCGGCTGGATCCCGAGCGACACGTCGTCACGGTGCGCGGGGAGGCGGTGCCACTGCCGCTGAAGGAGTTCGATCTGCTCGAACTGCTGCTGCGCAACGTCGGACGGGTGCTGACCCGGGGCCAGCTCATCGACCGGGTGTGGGGCGCGGACTACGTCGGGGACACTAAGACGCTCGACGTACATGTCAAGCGGCTGCGGGCCAAGATCGAGCCGGATCCGACCAGTCCACGCCACGTGGTGACGGTGCGAGGCCTCGGCTACAAGTTCGAGGCCTGAGGGTCAGCCGGTGGTGGCGGGGGCGAGCCGGCCGGTCCGTACCAGGTGCTGCTGGCCGCAGTAGCAGTCGACCCGCAGCACGATGCCGGTCGGTGTGTTGGTGATCGAGCGGATGCGCCGCTCCGGGATCAGTTCGTCCCCGCGCACGGGGCACGCGATGAACATCATGCGGTGAGCATGACGCTGGTCTGGGCAACCGGGAAGTGGCAGGACTGACACTGATCGCAACTTCTCTGCCACACTGTCGGGCATGCGTGATGTGGTCGCCCTGCTGTCCGCTGCTCCCGGCGGATTCGGGCTCGGCGTGGTGGGTGAGGTCTTCGGCTACGACCGTTCCGCCGTCGGCTTGCCGCGGTTCTCCTACGCCGTGGCTGCCTCCGAGCCGGGTGTGCAACGCCTGGACAGCGGGTTGGCAGTGCTGGTCGAACACGGTCTGGAGCGGCTCGCGTCGGCGGATCTCATCCACGTCCTCGGCGGTGACGACGTCGATGCCGTTCCCGATCCGGCGGTGCTCGACGCCCTGCGGACGGCGTACGACCGGGGGGCGACGCTGGCCAGCCACTGCAGCGGCGCGTTCCTGCTCGCGGCCGCTGGGCTGCTCGACGGCCGCCGGGCGACCACGCACTGGTCCCACGCCGCCGAGCTCCGCCGGCGCTATCCGGCGGTGGAGGTCGACCCGCACGGGCTGTACGTCGACGAGGGCCGCATCCTGACCGGGGCGGGGACCGCGGCCGGGATCGATCTCTGCCTGTACCTGCTGCGCCGGGAGTTCGGCGCGCGGGTGGCCAACGAGGTGGCGCGGTCGATGGTCGTGCCGCCGCACCGCGACGGCGGACAGGCGCAGTTCATCGGCTCGCCACTGGCCGAGGTGGCCGACTGCGACCGCCTCGGTGACGTGCTGTTCTGGATGCGGGCCAACCTGCACCGGGAGCTGACCGTCGAGACGCTCGCCGCCCGGGCGCTGGTCAGCCCCCGCTCGTTCGCCCGACACTTCCAGGCATTGACGGGGACCTCGCCGCGGGCCTGGCTGCTGGGCCAGCGCCTGCAGGCGGCCGAGGAACTGCTGGAGGGGGGCGACCTGTCGGTCGAGGAGGTGGCCCGCCGCGTCGGGTTCGGAACCGCGGCCGGGCTGCGCCAGCAGTTCGTCAAGCGCCGCGGCGTACCCCCTCGCGACTACCGGCGCTCCTTCCGCCGGACCGCCGTCGCCAGCTGATCGGCGCTACTGCCGCAACGGAGGATCTGACGGCCCTGGACGGCCGTCAGGCCCTCCGTTGAGCGATATCCACAGATGTGGCGCCGAGCTTCCCTGCTGCCCAGGCAGCACCGACCCTGCCCCCATGGAACCTATCGAGGAACTCGCCGCGGGGCAGGCCGGTCTCGTGTCGGCCGCTCAGATGTGCTCGGCTGGCGTCACGTGGAGTCGCCTGCGCTCGCAGCTGGCGGCTCTTCGGTGGCAGCGGATCCACCACGGGGTCTACCGCCTGCGGACCGGTCCGCTGACCGACCAGGAACGAGTCTGGGCTGCCGTGCTGTGGGCGGGCGACGCCGCGGTCCTCTGCCACAGCGCGGCCGAGTGGCTGTGGGGACTGCGGCCCGACCTGCCGGCGGTGGTGACGGTGAGCGTGCCGCATGGGTGGCCACGCCCGGCCGACGCCACCGGGGTCCGGATCGTGCAGTCGCGTCGACTGCCCTCAAGCCGCCATCCGGCTCGCCGCCCGCCGGTCACCACGCTGGAGGACACCGTCCTCGACCTCGTCCACGCCGCCCGCACCGAGCGCCCGGTCATCGACATCGTGCTGCGGGCGTGCCAGCAGCGGCTGACCACTCCCAGGCGGCTCGCCGCGGCGGCCGCTGCGCGTCGGCGCCTGCGCTGGCGTGCCCTGCTGCGCGACCTGCTGGTCGACGTCCGCGACGGTGTGACCACGCCGCTGGAACGCCGTTACGTCCGCGACGTGGAGCGCGCCCACGGGCTGCCGAACGGCGTGCGCAACCGTGGTGAAGGGCCGTCCGGGCGGCGGCGCTACCGCGACGTCCGCTACCGGCGGTGGCGGCTGGTGGTCGAGCTGGACGGTCGGGCCGCGCATCCGGAAGAAGAACGTGAACGCGACGACCTGCGCGACAACGAGGTGGCGCTGCGTGGTGAGCGGACGCTGCGGTACGGCTGGCGCTCGACGACCGGCATGCCCTGCGAAGTGGCGGCGCAGGCGGTCCGACTGCTGCGAGCCGGCGGCTGGTCTGGAACGCCGGTCGCCTGCCGCCCGGGCTGTCCCGTGGGGAAACGGCCACAACGGAGGTCCTGGCGGCCTCCTAGA
>JACCSC010000352.1 GCA_013813215.1 Geodermatophilaceae bacterium
TCCCCGGCGGCTTCGATCGAAGACCGGACGCGACACGCCACGGAACGTCGTACGTACCCCGGCTCGGGCAACCGAAAGGACGCTCTTGTCCGAGCACACCATCCACGAATCCGTCGCGACCATCGACAACGGTCGCTTCGGCTCCCGCACCATCCGCTTCGAGACCGGCCGGCTGGCCAACCAGGCGGCCGGCTCGGCCGTGGCCTATCTGGGCGACACGATGCTGCTGTCGGCGACCACCGCCGGCAAGCACCCCAAGGACCACTTCGACTTCTTCCCGCTGACGGTGGATGTCGAGGAGCGGATGTACGCCGCCGGGCGCATTCCCGGCTCGTTCTTCCGCCGCGAGGGCCGGCCCAGCGAGGACGCGATCCTCACCTGTCGACTGATCGACCGGCCGCTGCGCCCGACGTTCGTCAAGGGCCTGCGCAACGAGGTCCAGGTCGTCGTCACCGTGATGTCTCTGGACCCCGACCACCTGTACGACGTCGTGGCGATCAACGCCGCGTCGCTGTCCACCCAGCTGTCCGGCCTGCCATTCTCCGGCCCCATCGGCGCGGTCCGGATGGCGCTGATCGAGGGCCAGTGGGTGGCCTTCCCGAGCCACAGCGAGTTGGAGACCGCGGTCTTCGACATGGTCGTGGCCGGTCGTGCGGTGCATTCCCCGGGGGGCGGGCAGAATGACGTCGCGATCATGATGGTCGAGGCCGAGGCCACGGTGCAGACCGTGGAACTGGTCGCCGGCGGCGCGACCGCTCCGACCGAGGAGGTCGTGGCCGGCGGGCTGGAGGCGGCCAAGCCGTTCATCGCCGAGCTGTGCCGCGCGCAAAGTGAGCTGGCCGAGGCCGCCGCGAAGCCGGGCGTCACGTTCCCGCAGTTCCTGGACTACCAGGACGACGTCTACGAGGCGGTGGCGGCCAAGGTGGGCGTGAGCCTGCCCGCGGGGCTGGCCATCGCGGACAAGATCGAGCGTGAGGCGGAGATCGACCGGATCCGCGACGTGCTCTACGAGGACCTGGCCGGCCAGTTCGACGGCAGGGAGAAGGAGATCAGCGGCGCCTACCGGGCGGTGACCAAGAAGTACGTCCGGCAACGCATCCTGCGCGACAAGGTCCGCATCGACGGCCGCGGCCTGACCGACATCCGGCCGCTGTCGGCCGAGGTCGAGGTCATCCCGCGGGTGCACGGGTCGGCGCTGTTCGAGCGCGGTGAGACCCAGATCCTCGGCGTCACGACGCTGAACATGCTGCGCATGGAGCAGATGGTCGACACCCTCAACCCGGAGCGCCGCAAGCGCTACATGCACAACTACAACTTCCCGCCGTACTCCACCGGGGAGACCGGTCGGGTCGGCTCGCCCAAGCGGCGCGAGATCGGGCACGGCGCGCTGGCCGAGCGGGCGCTGCTGCCCGTGCTGCCCGACCGCGAGGAGTTCCCCTACGCCATCCGGCAGGTCTCCGAGGCGCTGAGCTCCAATGGCTCGACGTCCATGGGCTCGGTCTGCGCCTCGACGATGGCGCTGCTCAACGCCGGCGTACCGCTCAAGGCGCCGGTGGCCGGGATCGCGATGGGCCTGGTCTCCGACGAGGTCGACGGTACGACGCAGTACGTCGCGCTGACCGACATCCTCGGCGCCGAGGATGCCTTCGGCGACATGGACTTCAAGGTCGCCGGCACCAGGGAGTTCGTGACCGCGCTGCAGCTGGACACCAAGCTCGACGGCATCCCGTCGGAGGTGCTGGCCGCGGCGCTGACCCAGGCCCGCGCCGCCCGGCTGCACATCCTCGAGGTGATGACCGAGGCCATCGACGGTCCGGATGAGATGAGCCCCTACGCGCCGCGGGTCACCACGGTGCGCATCCCGGTCGACAAGATCGGCGCCGTGATCGGCCCCAAGGGCCAGATGATCAACGCGATCCAGGACGAGACCGGCGCGGACATCACGATCGAGGACGACGGCACGATCTACGTCGGTGCCTCGGACGGCCCGTCCGCGCAGGCCGCGGTGGACCGGATCAACGCGATCGCGAACCCGCAGATGCCCAAGGTCGGTGAGCGCTTCCTCGGCACCGTGGTCAAGACGACGGCGTTCGGGGCGTTCGTCTCGCTGCTGCCGGGCAAGGACGGCCTGGTCCACATCAGCAAGCTGGGCAGCGGCAAGCGGATCAACAAGGTCGAGGACGTGGTCGGCGTCGGCGACAAGCTGCAGGTCGAGATCCTGGACATCGACGCCAGGGGCAAGATCAGCCTGGCGCCCGTCGCGGATGCGGCCGCCGATCAGGGTTCGGCGGCGGGCAACGGCGCCGGCCAGGTCGCGGCCGAGGAGCCCGAGTCGGCACCGGTCGGGCAGTAGTCGACGCACCGGTGGTGGCTGAGGGCAGGGCACTGACGACCGGCGTACGCAGCCGGCTGCTCGCCCGGGGCACGGACGGCGGGACCATCCGCCGCAGCGTGCTTCCGGGCGGGCTCCGGGTCATCACCGAGTCGATGCCCGGGGTGCACTCGGCGACGTTCGGCGTGTGGGTCGGTGTCGGCTCCCGGGACGAGACGCCCCGTCTGGGCGGGGCGTCGCACTTCCTGGAGCACCTGCTCTTCAAGGGCACCAGGCGACGTAGCGCCCTGCAGATCGCGGCCGAGATCGACGCTGTCGGCGGCGAGCTGAACGCGTTCACCGGCAAGGAGAGCACCTGCTTCTACGCCCACGTCATCGACCGGGACCTGCCGCTGGCCGTGGACGTGGTCTCTGACGTCCTGACCAACGCGGTGATCGCCGCGGGTGACGTGGACAACGAGCGGGGCGTGATCCTCGAGGAGATCGCCATGCGCGACGACGATCCCGGCGACGCCGTACACGACCTGTTCAGCGAGGTCCTGTTCGGCGACCATCCGCTCGGCCGCCCGGTGATCGGGTCGGTGCAGACCATCGAGGCGTTGAGCCGCAGCCAGATCGCCGGCTTCTACCGGCGCCGGTACCGACCGCAGACGATGGTGGTCGCCGCCGCCGGCAACGTCGAGCACCGGCAGGTGCTCCGGCTCGTCGCGCAGGCCTTCGGCAAGGTTCTCGGGGCCCCCGCCGAGCCCGACCCGCCGCGGGTCGGTGTCGTCCACGGGCTGGGCCGCCCGGCCCGGTCGGTCGGCGTCCTGCACCGCAGCACCGAGCAGGCTCACGTCGTGCTCGGGTCGGCGGGTCTGGACCGCTTCGACGAACGCCGCTATGCCCTCGGGGTGCTGAACAACGCCCTCGGCGGTGGGATGAGTTCGCGGCTATTCCAGGAGGTGCGGGAGCGCCGGGGCCTGGCCTACTCGGTCTACTCCTTCGCCAGCCAGTACGCCGGGGGCGGCAGCTTCGGGGTGTACGCCGGGTGCCAGCCGAGCCGGACGCACGAGGTGCTGTCCATCGTCCGCGACGAGATGGCCGCCGTCGCTGCGGAGGGCATCACCGAGGAGGAGGTCGAGCGCGGGAAGGGTCAGTTCCGCGGCGGCCTCGTCCTCGGGCTGGAGGACACCGGCTCGCGGATGAGCCGGATCGGCAAGCACGAGTTGACCCACGGCGAGCACGTCACGGTCCCGGAGCTGCTGGCCCGGATCGAGGCCGTCACGGTCGACGAAGTACGGCAGCTCGCGGGTGATCTCCTGAACCGGCCGATGTGCTTGGCTGTGGTCGGTCCGTTCGCCGAGGACGAGTTCGACGGAGAGCTGTGATGACGACTGAGCAGGTCAGCCCGGACACCGAGGCAGGCGCGGAGTTGGTGCGCGTCGGCGTCCTCGGCGCCCGCGGCCGGATGGGCACCGAGGTCAGCCGCGCCGTCGACCG
>JACCSC010000460.1 GCA_013813215.1 Geodermatophilaceae bacterium
GTTGCGCGGCAACTTCGAGAGCGGGCTGCGCTGGCTGCTGGCCGGGATCATCGCGTCGTGATAGCCGAGCGGTCGCGGGTGCACCTGCTCTGCGGGCTCCCGGGCGCGGGCAAGACCGTCTACGCCCCACGCTGGAGGAAGACAGGCCTCATCTGGGATCTCGCCCTGCAGGTGCTCGCTCTGGGTCATGATGTCGTTCTCGACTGGAACCAGTGGAGCCATGCCCGACGCGCGGACTGGCGTGGTCGCGTGCAGTCCGGCGGATATCCGGTTCGCTTGCGCTACCTCGCGACGCCTGTGGAGGTGGCGATCCCGGGTCGAGGCTTGAGCGGCAACCGCCGTGCCGGCAGTCACCTACTCGATGCTGCGGCGGTCCGGCACATGGACGCCCTCCTCGAGATCCCGGACCCCAGCGAGGGCATCGAGATCGTGCGGGTGCTGCCGTGACCTACGGTCCGAGAAACTCCTCGACCCGTAGTGCGACGCCCAACTGACGCGGCAGAGCCGCCAGGAGGCCGGGAACGAGATCCCGGCCCAGGGCGATCACCGTCGGCTCCCTGCCTCGCCGCCCGAGCGCGCGCTCGACGTTGAAGGTCAGCCAGTCGACGCTGCTCAGCAGGGTCGGACCCAGATCGCTCGGCTCGAAGTCGCCTGGCCACCCGCGTTGCTCCTCGTAGCTGCGGACCACCATGCGGGCCACGACGGCGTTGGACCAGTCACCCATGGACAGTGCGACGTCGGCCAGCTCCCGGCGGGGGACCGCCGGGGCAGCGACGTCCCAGTCGCACAGCACGGGTCCGGCCGTCGTCAGCACCAGGTTCTTCTGATCGACGTCGTTGTGTGACATCACCGTCGCCTCGCTGCGGGCTCGCGCGGCAAGCGCGAGGTCGGCGATCGCCTCCACCGTGTCCGTGCAGTCGACGAGCCCGGCGGTCCAGGGCATGCCCATGCCACGGGCGGCCGCCACGAGACCGGCCCAGGCCTCGACGTTGTCGGTGTCCACGACCGGGAAGACCGAGGGGTTCCTCGGCTGGACTGCGAGGCCATGCAGGGCGGCGAGAGTCCGTCCGACCCACGCCGCCACCAGCGGCCCTACCGGCTCGGTCGGGGTGGGCCGGCCCGGCACCCAGCGGTGGACCCGGACCGTGGCGCCGGTGTGGAGGACGGCCACGCAGCCGCCGTCGACGGGGTTGGGCACTGGCTCGGGCATCGCGATGCCGGCGGCGTATGCCGTGCGCTCGAACTCCCACGCCGCGGCCAGCCAATCCCGCCAGCGCGGGGAGGCCCACGGGTCACGCATCACCTTGACGGCAAACTCGCCCCGCTCGGTGGGCAACCGGTACACCGAGTGGGACCACGCCCGCCCGACCGGATCGAGGGCGGCGACCGGGGTACCGAGGTCGAAGGCGCGAGCGACCGCCGCGGCCGACGGCTCGATGTGGCGCGGGCGGGGCTCGGCAGGCATCCGGCCTAGCATGCCTGCATGCCACGCAAGGCCGAGTCCGACTTCGAGATTGCCCCGGTGTACGACGCTTCCTCGGTGGCCGACGGCCTGGCCGACCGGCTCGGGGACCCGGGCCGCTACCCGTACACCCGCGGCGTGTACCCCTCGATGTACACCCAGCGGCCGTGGACCATGCGCCAGTACGCCGGCTTCGGCACGGCCAAGGAGTCCAACGAGCGCTACCGCGACCTGATCTCGCACGGCAGCACCGGCCTGTCCGTGGCCTTCGACCTCCCGACCCAGATGGGGATCGACTCCGACGCCGAGCGCGCCTCCGGCGAGGTGGGCAAGGTCGGCGTCGCCATCGACTCGGTCGAGGACATGGCGCTGCTGTTCGACCAGATCCCGCAGGACGAGGTCTCGACCTCGATGACGATCAACGCCCCGGCCGCCGTGCTGCTGCTGATGTACCAGCTGGTCGCCGAGGAGAAGGGGATCAGCGCGGACCAGCTCAACGGCACGATCCAGAACGACGTACTCAAGGAGTACATCGCCCGCGGCACCTACATCTACCCGCCGGCGGAGTCGCTGCGGCTGATCACCGACATCTTCAGCTACTGCCGCAGCGAGATCCCGCGGTGGAACACGATCTCGATCTCCGGTTACCACATGGCCGAGGCGGGGGCGACGCCCGCGCAGGAGATCGCCTTCACCCTGGCCAACGGCATCGAGTACGTGCGCGCCGCCGTACGGGCCGGTCTCGGCGTCGACGACTTCGCACCGCGGCTGGCCTTCTTCTTCGTGTCCCGTACGACGTTCCTGGAGGAGGTCGCGAAGTTCCGCGCCGCGCGACGGATCTGGGCCGAGGTAATGAAGGAGGAGTTCGGCGCGCAGAACCCCAAGTCGTTGATGCTGCGCTTCCACACCCAGACCGCCGGGGTGCAGCTGACGGCGCAACAGCCGGAGGTCAACCTGGTGCGGGTCACCGTGCAGGCGCTCGCCGCCGTTCTCGGCGGAACGCAGTCGCTGCACACGAACTCCTTCGACGAGGCGATCGCGTTGCCGACGGCCAAGGCGGCCCGGCTGGCGCTGCGGACCCAGCAGGTTCTCGCGTTCGAGACCGACGTGACCTCGACCGTCGACCCGCTGGCCGGGTCCTACGCCGTCGAGGCGATGACCGACGAGGTCGAGGCCAGAACCCGCGCGCTCATGGCCCGGGTGGAGGACATGGGCGGCGCGGTGGCCGCGATCGAGCAGGGCTTCCAGAAGACCGAGATCGAGCGGTCGGCGTACGACGTCACTACCTCCATCGAGGACGGTTCGCGGGTTGTCGTGGGCCTCAACAAGTTCACCGTCTCCGACGACGAACGCTACGAACCGCTGCGGGTCGATTCAGCGATCGAGCAGAACCAGAGCAAGCGGCTGGGCGAGTTGCGTTCGTCACGATCGAACGACGACGTACGGCGGGGCCTCGACACGTTGCGGAAGGCGGCCGAGGGCACGGACAACGTGTTGTACCCGCTCAAGGAAGCCCTCGCCGCCCGAGCCACGGTCGGCGAGGTCAGCGACGCGCTGCGCGAGGTGTGGGGCACCTACTCGCCCACCGAACGATTGTGAAGTCCCAAAGACTTACACTCGGCCGATCCCCTTCGTCGTCGAGAATCGAGCTGTGTGCGTGTGAGTCTGAGCTGGTTGGACACCTGGCTGACTGAGCACACCGACGACTTGATCGCCGTACGCCGGCAGTTGCACGCCCACCCGGAGTTGAGCTTCGGCGAGAACGAGACGACCGCCCTGCTCGCGGCCAAACTGCGCCAGGCCGGACTGGACCCGCAGATCCTGCCCAGCGGAACCGGGCTGACCTGTGAAGTAGGGACTGGGACGCGACGGGTCGGCTTTCGCGGAGACCTCGACGCCTTACCGCTGCGCGACCTCAAGGACGTGCCCTACCGATCCACCGTGGACGGTGTCTGTCACGCCTGCGGCCACGACGCCCACGCCACCATCGCGCTGGGTGTCGCCCTGGCGCTGGCCAACGCGCCGGAGTTGCCCGGCCGGGTCCGGCTGATCTTCCAGCCGGCCGAGGAAGCGATGCCGGGTGGCGCCGCGGCGGCGCTGCGCGCCGGGGCGGCCGACGACCTCGAGCGGGTCTTCGCCCTGCACTGCGACCCGCGGCTGGAGTGCGGCAAGGTCGGGCTGCTGGCCGGGCCGATCACCGCGGCGGCGGATTCGGTCGAAGTGACGTTGCGCGGACCCGGGGGACACACCGCGCGCCCGCACCTGACCGTCGATCTGGTCGACGCGCTGGCCCGCATCGTCGTCGGGGTGCCGGGGCTGCTGTCCCGGCAGGTCGACCCGCGCGACGGCCTGTCGCTGGTCTGGGCGGCGATCGGCGCGGGTATCGCGCACAACACGATTCCCGAGCGCGGGCAGCTGCGGGGGACGGTGCGCGTACTGCGCCGGGACGCCTGGGACGGCGCGGAGAAGCTCGTCCGCGGGCTCATCGAGCAGGTCGTCGCGCCGACCGGCGCCGAGATCGAGGTGCACTACCAACGGGGTGTCCCCCCGGTGGTCAACGACAGCGGGTGCATCGAGCTGTTGCGCGCCGGTGTCACGGCGGCCCTGGGCGCCGAGGGTGTCACCCGGACCGAACAGAGCCTCGGCGCCGAGGATTTCGGGTGGTACTCCGACTATGCGCCGATCGCGCTGGCCCGGCTGGGCACCGCGATCGAGGGTCGGCAGCTGGACCTGCACCAGGGCAGCTTCGACATCGATGAACGCGCCCTGGCCATCGGCGTACGGGCCATGGTCCATACACTGCTGGCCGCCCTGACCGCCTAGCGCCGCGCTGGCCCGAGAGCGGCGCCGATGAAGGCCGACTTGCCGTGGGTGTAGTCGTCGTAGTCGCCATCGCCGCGGTGGGCGTCGGCCAGCCGCGCCTTGAGTTCGGCGTACCGAGCCCGGTAGGCCGGGTCGGCGGTCAACCGGTCGCGGAAGCGCAGGCTGTCCTCGGCGAACGGCGAGGCCGCCAGGCGGATGTGCAGGATCGCCGGCTGTCCCGGGTCGGGGCAGTGGAACAGCCGCTTCGGCAGCTGTGCCACCGCTCCGCCGGGCGCTCCGTCGTGGTTCACTCCGGGCGAGTCCGGCCGCGCGCCGCGGGCGGGCAGGAAGCCGACGCGGAGCAGGCGCCGGCGCAGTGCGTCCTCGTCGTCCGGCAGGGCCGCAACGACGATCTGCAGATCCAGAATGGGCTTGGCTTCGAGGCCGGGCACGGACGTGGACCCGATGTGGTCGAAGCGGTACGGCGTGCCGTCCCCGCCGGCCAAGGTTTGGCGCAGGCGGCGTAGCAGGCGCCCCGCCGCCGACGGCCAGCCGGGGTCCCAGTCCCGCAGGACGGCGGCGCTGGACGGTACCGGCGCGCCCGCCAGGAACCGCGCGTAGGGCTGCAGCCGCTCCCGCCAGAGGCGTGGCACGTCAGCCGGTGCCGCAACTGCGTCGGCGTCCCGCTCGACGGCCTCCGCGCCGGCGTCGCGGAGATAGCCGGTGGCGGCCAGCACGATCGCGGCCGGTCGCTCCGGATGCGCGGCCACGCGGACCTCGACCGGCCCGCCGGCGGCAAGGTCGCGCAGCTGATCTGCGATCGCCCGCGCATCGTCGTCCCCGAGCACCTCCACGACGAGCACGGCCCGACGGTACTGCCATCCTGGCGGCCGAAACTGTCAGAGCCGGTGCCTAGCGTCGCAACCGTGAGCACGCTCTGGTTGAGCTTCGTCGGTGGCTTGCTGGGTGGCTTCCTCGGCGCGGTCGCGACCCTGTTGGCCGCGCGGCTCCGGGAGAGAGGTGCCAGACGCGAAGAGTGGTGGCGACGGGTCCAATGGGCGGCAGATCTCGCCTTGGGCGACGACCGGCGGCGGTCTGTCGGGCTGTACATCCTCGGTACCCTTGCCGGATCACGGCTAGCAACCGACGATGACCTCCAGCTCCTGGACGCGTCCTCCGATCCGGACGTGGTGCCGCTTGAAGCGTTGCCGTCCAAGGAGGCCGAGGGGACACTGAAAAGGAACCGAGCGACGTCCATCAGGAGGGCCTGTGACTGAGAAACTGCAAGTCACCGAAGCGCAGGTGGCCGCCGCCAAGTTGAGGGTCACCATCGACCGCAGGCTCGGCCGGCGGACATCACCGATCGTCGCCGAGGTGGCCAAAGCAAGGTCCGCCGCCGAGTTCAACGCCAAGAACGGCAAGGCCGGCAGCTAGCTGCCGAGCGAGCGGCACTCGCGGGAGCGCAGCTCGGACAGGTAGAACGTCGGGGCGCCGGCGATCTCCGCGGCGTCGGCCAGCACGCCGAGGTAGCGCGCCGAGGGCAACCCGCCCTCGAAGGCGTCGAGCACGTAGGCCCAGGCCAGCACGTCACCGGACATCGTGTGTGTGCGCACCCGCAGCTTGCGGTACAGCCCGTGGTCGGCGCCCTCCCAGGCGTCGAGGATGCCTTCGTCGTACGGCGTGACGTCGTACAGCGCCACGAAGACCTCGCCGCTGGGGTCCGGGACGATCGTGGCCAGCGCCCCTTCCCAACCCAGCTGTTCGCCGCCGAAGGTGAGCCGCCACCCGCGCACCCAACCGGCACCGGCCGACGGGGAATGCGGACAGCGTTGGCGCATCTGCGCCGGATCCATGTTCGACCCGTAGGCGGCGTAGAGGGCCATCCCCGCAGACTATCGGCGGCTGGGACACTGGCCGGAGCCGACAACGCACCCGTGGAGGAGCCGCTCGTGACCCGGATCGTCGTGCTCGGCGGCGGCCCGGCCGGTTACGAGGCAGCCCTGGTGGGCGCCCAACTCGGTGCCGAGGTCGTCGTCGTGGAGCAGGCCGGGTCCGGCGGCGCCTGCGTTCTCTACGACTGCGTCCCCTCCAAGACCTTCATCGCCACCAGCGGCGCGATGACCGGAGTGCGCGAGTCGTACAGCCTGGGCGTACGAGGCCTGCAGCCGGAAAAGATCACCGCGGACGCCGCCACCGTCCACGCTCGTGTGCGTGAGCTCGCCCGCGCCCAGTCCGCGGACGTGCAAGCCCGGCTCGTCCGTGACGGCGTGGAGGTGGTGCAGGGGACCGGACGGTTCGCCGATGCCGCGCCTGGACTGGCCAAGCACCGGATCGTCGTGGACGACGGGCCGGAGTACGACGCCGATGTCGTGCTCGTCGCCACCGGAGCCAGTCCGCGGGTGCTGCCCGGGGCGGAACCGGACGGCGAGCGCATCTTGACCTGGCGCCAGGTGTACGACCTGCCGGAGTTCCCGGAGCACCTCGTGGTGATCGGCTCGGGGGTGACCGGCGCGGAGTTCGCCAGCGCCTACACCGAGATCGGCGTGCGGGTTACGTTGGTCAGCAGCCGCGACCGCGTGCTGCCGGGGGAGGACGCCGACGCCGCCGCCGTCCTGGAGCAGGTCTTCGCCGAGCGGGGCACGACGATCGTCAAGGGTGCCCGGGCCTCGTCCGTCACCCGCCACGCTGACGGGGTCGACGTGCAGCTGGACGACGGACGGCGGATCAGTGGCTCGCACGCCCTGATGACCGTCGGCTCGGTGCCCAACACCACCGGGCTCGGTCTGGAGACCGCGGGGGTCGCCCTGGGACCGGGCGGTTTCGTGCCGACCGACCGGGTGTCCCGGACGAACGTGTCCGGCGTGTACGCCGCCGGTGACTGCACCGGAGTCCTCATGCTCGCGTCCGTGGCGGCCATGCAGGGCCGGATCGCCATGTGGCACGCCCTCGGCGCGGCGGTTGCGCCGCTGAAGCTCAAGACGGTGTCCGCCAACGTGTTCACCCATCCCGAGATCGCCACCGTCGGGCTGTCGCAGCAGGCCGTCGAGGAGGGTCCGGTCCCCGGCCGGGTCATCACCCTGCCGCTGGCCACCAATGCCCGGGCCAAGATGGCGGGCCTCCAGGAGGGCTTCGTCAAGCTGTTCTGCCGGCACCCGACCGGCGTAGTCATCGGCGGCGTGGTCGTCGCGCCGTACGCCTCCGAGCTGATCCTCCCGATCACCTTGGCCGTACAGAACAACCTCACCGTCGAGCACGTCGCGCAGACCTTCGCCGTGTACCCGTCGATGAGCGGGTCGCTGACCGAGGCCGCCCGCCAGCTCATGGCGCACGGCGACCTGGACTGAGCCGTGGCCTCGGACCTGGACTGGGAGTACGTCCGGGCGCATCCGCAGAACCTGGCTCGCCTCATCGAGCACCAGCGCATCCGCACCACACCACTGCCCGGCGGTGACACCTGCACCGCAGAACGGCTGACCCTCGACGACGGGACGTCGGTGTTCGCCAAGTCGTACGCCGACGCGCCGGCGGGCTTGTTCGCCAGCGAGGCGGCCGGCCTGCAGTGGCTCGCGGCGGCCGACGCGGTGCCGGTGCCAGAGGTGGTCGCGGTCACCGAGGTGGCGCTGCTGTTGACCTGGGTCGAGCCCGACGGGCCTTCCGTCGCGGCGGCCGAGGCCTTCGGGCGGTCGCTGGCCGACCTGCACCGGTCCGGCGCCGACGCGTTCGGCGCCCCGTGGTTGGGCTTCATCGGCCGGCTGCCGATGGACAACACCGTCTCCACGGACTGGGCGGAGTTCTACGCCGGGCAGCGGGTGCTGCCCTTCGTGCGGCGGGCGGTCGATGCGGGACGGATGACAGCGCAGGACGCCGCGGCGGTCGAGCGGGCGCTGGGCGTCATGAATGTCCCGGTCGAGCCGCCGGCCCGGCTGCACGGCGACCTCTGGTCGGGCAACGTGCTGTGGTCCGCGGACGGTTCGGTCTACCTCGTGGACCCGGCCGCGCACGGCGGGCACCGGGAGACCGACCTGGCCATGCTGGCGCTGTTCGGCCTGCCGCACCTGGACCGGGTGCTGGGGGCCTACGCCGAGGTCTTCCCGCTCGCCGACGGGTGGCGGGAGCGGGTCGGGCTGCACCAGCTGCATCCGCTGGCCGTGCACGCGGCGCTGTTCGGGGGCGGGTACGGGGCGCTGGCCGCCATCGCGGCGCGGCGGTCCGGGTGAGCGCCGCCGACCGCTGGCG
>JACCSC010000501.1 GCA_013813215.1 Geodermatophilaceae bacterium
CATCGCCGAGGTCGCCGCCGAGGTCGCCGCCGAGGCCGGCGTGATCGCGCTGGCCGTCTCGCACCGTGTCGGCACCCTGGCCGTGGGCGACGTGGCGCTGGCCTGCGCGGTCAGCAGCGCGCACCGCCTCGAAGCCTTCACCGCGTGCGCCCGGCTCGTCGAGGAGGTCAAGCACCGGCTGCCGGTCTGGAAGCGGCAGGTCTTCGCCGATGGCACCGACGAATGGGTCGACTGCCCCTAGATCCCCGCAGCCGGGTCAGCCGCCGGCGAACGGTGGCAGCACGTCCACGGTGGCCCCCTCGGCCAGCCGGTATGCAGGATCCTGCACGCTGACGCCGTCCACCAGGAAGCTCGCACCGGCGAGGACACGCTCCAGGGCGGCGCCGTAGCGGGCGGCCAACTCGGTCCGCAGCTCGGCCAGGGTGGCTGCCTCGGCCCGCCCCTCGGCGCTGCCAGCCGCCGCGCGGGCCCCGGCGAAGTACCGCACGTTGACCGCCAAACCGGGTCAGCCGCCGATGGCGCTCATCGGGCGGGCCGGCTGCAGGAACGACGGGTCGTTGATGCCGTGGCCCGGCAGCTTGCCCCACATCGCCAGCCGCCACCGCCCGGCCAGCTCCTCGTCGGTGGCGCCGGTGCGTAGCGCAGCGCGCAGGTCGGACTCCTCGCGGGCGAACAGGCAGTTGCGGATCTGGCCGTCGGCGGTCAACCGGGTGCGGTCGCAGCTGCCGCAGAACGCTCGGGTGACCGAGCCGATCACGCCGACCCGAGCCGGCCCGCCGTCGACCAGCCAGGTCTCGGCCGGGCTCGCCCCGCGCGCCACCGGATCCGGGGACAGCGTGTGCCCGGTGCGCAGCTGGGCCAGGATCTCCTCGGCGGTCATCATCACTGCGCGGTCCCACGAATGCTGCGCGTCCAACGGCATCTGCTCGATGATCCGCAGCTCGTAGCCGTGGGCTAGGCAGAAGTCGAGCAGCGGCAGCGCATCGTGGTCGTTGATGCCGCGCAGCAGGACCGCGTTCACCTTCACCGGCGTCAGGCCGGCCGCAGCCGCCGCGGCCATCCCAGCCAGGACGTCGGGCAGCCGGTCGCGGCGGGTGATCTGGTGGAACCGCTCGCGGTCGAGGGTGTCGAGGGAGACGTTGACCCGGTCGAGTCCGGCCGTTGCGAGCGCGGGGGCGATCCTGGCCAGCCCGATGCCGTTGGTGGTCAGGCTGACCTGCGGGCGCGGGCGGAGCGCGGCGGTGGCCTCGACGATACCGACGATGCCGGGTCGGATCAGGGGTTCACCTCCGGTGAACCGGACCTCGGTCACCCCGAGCTGCTCCACGGCGATCCGCATCAGCCGCACGATCTCGTCGTCACTGAGGACGTCGGGCTTGGCCAGCCAGTCCAGCCCTTCGGCCGGCATGCAGTACGAGCACCGCAGGTTGCAGCGGTCGGTCAAGGACACCCGCAGGTCGCTCGCCACCCGGCCGAAGGAGTCGACCAGGCGGGGGTCGTGCGGATCGCGGACCGGCATCTGTCCAACTGTAGTTGCCGGTTCGGGGCCCTGGTTGTCCCCGCCCGAATACGAGGGAATCCTGTCGGCTCCGGCCGTTAGCCTCGGGACGTGTTCGGCCCCTATCGCGTGCTGTTCCGGGTCGACGGCAGCTGGCAGTTCAGCGCCGCCGGTTTCGTCGCCCGGCTTCCCATCTCGATGATGGGCATCGGGACGGTGCTGCTCATCTCGCAGAGCACCGGTCGCTATGCGCTCGCCGGGGCTCTGGCCGGCACCGTCGCGATGTCCTCGGCGATCTTCGGGCCGCTGATCGGCAGGCTCGTCGACCGGTTCGGCCAGGCCCGGATTCTGCGCCCGTTCCTGCTGGCGTACGTCGCCGGTGTCGTCGGCCTGATCCTGGCCGTAGAGACCGCCGCCCCGGTGTGGACATGGTTCGTGGCCGCGGTGATCGGCGGGCTGTTGCCGAGCTTCGGGTCGCTGGTGCGGGCTCGCTGGGCAGCGGTGCTCCCGGCCGGTGCGGACCGGCAGACGGCCTTCGCGTTCGAATCGGTCGTCGACGAGGTGGTCTTCGTCGCCGGACCGCCCCTCGTCACGTTTCTGGCGATCGGTGTGAGCCCCGCGGCGGGATTGCTGGCCGCGGTGGTCTTCGGGGTGGCCGGGGGGCTCATCCTGGCCGTGCAGCGGCGAACGGAACCCGCGATCACCGGAGGCGGCTCGGTCCACCCCGGCTTCCGGGCGGTGATGCGGCCGGGGCTGCTCGTCGTCTCGTTGACCATGCTGGGCGCGGGCGCGGTGTTCGGTTCCGTCGAGGTCATCGTCGTGGCGTACGCCGACGAGCAGGACCACCCGGCGTGGGCCGGCGCCATCCTGGCCGTCTACGCCGGGGGGAGCCTGCTCGCCGGCCTGGCCTACGGTGCCCGCCGGTGGCGCAGTGAGCTGGGGCCCCGCTTCCTGCTCGCCGCGGTGATCTTCGGCCTCGGCGCCACCTTCCTGCTGGCGGTGAACTCCTTGCCGCTGCTGGCCGCGGTGATGTTCGTCTCCGGGTTGTCGATCTCCCCGGTGCTGATCGGTGGGACCGCGCTGATCGAGTCGCTGATGCCACCGGGCACGCTGACCGAGGGGTTGTCCTGGGTCACTGCCGGACTGATCGTCGGAGTGACCGTGGGCGCGGCCCTGTCCGGCCCGATCATCGACGGGTACGGCGCACAGCGGGCGCTGCTCCTCCCGGTGGTGGCCGGCCTGGTCACCGCCGCGACCGCCCTGACCGGGAGCAGGTGGCTGGTCGGTCGAGGCTCGGCCATGCTGGCCAGGTGACCCACGCCTGCCCTGACCCCGAGGACGCCGCTCCCGCCGACCGCTTCGGCAGCCCCGCCGAGCTGGCCGACGCGCTGGGTCGCACCGGCTACCTCGCCGACGAGGGACTGGCCACGGCGGCGTACCTCGCGATCCGGATGGGTCGCCCGCTCTTCCTGGAGGGCGACGCCGGCGTTGGCAAGACGGCGCTGGCGCAGGCCCTGGCCGAGGTGACCGGGGCGTTCTTCGTGCGGATGCAGTGCTACGAGGGCCTGGAGGCCAGCCAGGCGCTCTACGACTGGGACTTCCCCCGGCAGATGCTCCACCTGCGCGCGGCCGAGGCGGCCGGGGTCCACGACGCCGAGGAGCTGGAGCGAGGGCTCTACGACCGGCGCTTCCTGCTCGCCCGACCGTTGCTCACCGCGATCGAGCAGGCGCCGTCGGTGCTGCTCATCGACGAGATCGACCGCGCCGACGACGAGTTCGAGGCTTTCCTGCTGGAGGTCCTGGCCGACAACGCGGTCACGGTGCCCGAGTTGGGACGCATCGTTGCCTCGGTCCCGCCCCTGGTCGTCCTGACCTCGAACCGGACCCGCGAGGTGCACGACGCGCTGAAGCGCCGCTGCCTCTACCACTGGGTGGAGCATCCGTCGTACGAGCGCGAGGTCGCGATCCTGCGGACCCGGTTGCCGCACGTCACCGCGAAACTCGCCGAAGACGTCGCCCGCGCGACCGCGAAGCTGCGCTCGCTGGATCTGGTCAAGCCGCCCGGTGTCGCCGAGGCGATGGACTGGGCCACCGCGCTGCACGTCCTCGGCGCCCGTGAGCTCGATCCGGACCGCGCCGCGGCGACGCTGGGGACGGTGCTGAAGTACCGCGAGGACGCCGACCGGCTGAAATCGATGACCTTCACGGCGATGTTCGGGACGTAACCGCGTGACCACCACCCTCCCCCGCGACGGCGCCGTGTACCGAGACGTCGTGGAGACGATGCTCGGGTTCGCGCGGACCCTGCGCGCGGCCGGCGTCGAGGCCGGTCCCGACCGGGTCCAGGCGCTGGTCGCGGCGCTCGGCGAACTCGACGTCCTGGACCAGAGCCAGGTCTACTGGGCCGGCCGGTACACCTTGTGCTCCGGGCCCGACGACCTCGAGCGGTACGACGCGGCGTTCGCGGCCTTCTTCGGCGGGGAGCGACCCCACCGGGGTGGACGGCCGTCGCAGCGCGAGCAGACCGCCCAGATCGCGTCCCTGGACGTCGACCAGTCCGGGGCCGGCCAGGACAGTGAGCCGGGGGCGCCGGAGCAGCACGCGGTGGCCAGCGGCGAGGAGATCCTGCGTCACCGCGACATCGCCCAGCTCACTCCGGCCGAGCGCGAGCAGCTCAAGCTCCTGTTCGGCCTGCTCACCGTGCGCTCGCCGACCCGGCCCTCGCGGCGGCATGCCCGATCACACCGGGGTGCCGTCGACGTCCCGCGGACGGTCCGCCGGATGCTGCGCAATGCCGGTGAGGTGCGTGCGATGGCGCACCGGCGGACCCGGACCAAGCCTCGGCGGGTGGTCCTGCTGGTCGACGTCAGCGGATCGATGAGCCCGTACGCCGACGCCGTACTGCGCTTCGCGCACGCTGCGGTACGCCGAGCGCCGGCCAGCACCGAGGTGTTCACGATGGGAACCCGGCTGACCAGGGTGACTCGTGAGCTGCGGCTGCGCGACCCCGACCGGGCGCTGGCCGCCAGCGGCCAGGCCATCCCGGACTGGAGCGGCGGCACCCGCCTCGGCGAGGTGCTCAAGGCCTTCCTGGACCGGTGGGGCCAGCGCGGTACCGCCCGCCGGGCGACCGTGGCGGTGTTCTCCGACGGCTGGGAACGCGGGGACTGCAGCCTGCTGGGCGAGCAGATGCAGCGGCTTTCGCGGCTCGCGCACAGCGTGCTGTGGGTCAACCCGCACAAGGGGCGGCCGGGATACGAGCCGTTGACCGGCGGAATGCAGGCCGCCTTGCCCTACGTTTCGGCGTTCGTCAGCGGGCACAGCCTGGCTGCGTTCCAGGATCTCGTGGAGAAGGTGGCCGATGCGTGAGGTGCTTCCCGACCTGCTGCGGTGGTGGCAGGAGGGCCAGACAGTCGGCGTGGGCACGGTGGTCGCGACCTGGCGCTCGGCGCCCCGCCCGGCGGGGGCCTCGATGCTCGTGGCCGGCGACGGCACCGCCGTGGGCAGCGTGTCCGGCGGTTGCGTCGAGGGCGCGGTTTACGAGCTGGCGCAGTCGGTGGTCGAGGACGGCACGCCGGTCCTGCAGCGGTACGGCGTCTCCGACGACGACGCGTTCTCGGTCGGGCTGACCTGCGGCGGGATCCTCGACGTCTACGTCGAATCGATCTCCGAGCAGTCCTTCCCGGAGCTGGGTGAGGTCGCGGCGTCGATCCAGGCCGGTGAGCCGGTCGCCGTGGTCACCGTCGTGGCCGGGCCAGCAGACCGGCTCGGCCGCCGGCTCGTGCTCTGGCCCGACCGCACGGCCGGCTCCCTCGGCCACGCCCGACTCGACGACGCGGTGTGCGACGACGCGCGGGGGCTGCTCGCCGCCGGCCGGACCGCGACCGTCCACTACGGTCACGACGGCGAGCGGCGCGGCGACGAGCTGACCCTGTTCGTCTCGTCGTACGCCCCGCCGACCCGGATGCTCGTCTTCGGGGCGATCGACTTCGCCGCAGCGGTGGCCCGGGTCGGGAAGTTCCTCGGTCACGCAGTGACCGTCTGCGACGCCCGACCGGTGTTCGCCACGGCGAAGCGGTTCCCGGACGCCGACGAGGTGATCGTCGACTGGCCGCACCGCTACCTGCGGGCCCAGGCCGATGCCGGCCTGGTCGACGAGCGGACCATCATCTGCGTGCTGACCCATGACCCCAAGTTCGACGTACCGCTGCTGGCGGTCGCGTTGCGCCTTCCGGTGGCCTACGTCGGCGCGATGGGTTCACGCCGCACTCACGACGACCGCCTCGAGCGGCTGCGCGAGGTCGGCGTGACCGAGGAGGAGCTGGCCCGGTTGGCCTCGCCGATCGGGCTGGATCTGGGTGCGCGGACACCCGAGGAGACCGCGATCTCCATCGCTGCGGAGATCGTCGCCCTGCGCTGGGGCGGCGCGGGTCGCCGGCTGGCCGCCGAGGACGGCCCGATCCACCGCACCGCCGCGCGCTGAGCGGAACGGTCACGCCGGTACGGCAAGCAGCCGGTGGCCGGCCAGGGAGGCGATCCCGGCGGCGGCGAAGGCGCTGGCCGTGGCCAGACCGAGGGCGAGCGCGATGCCCGAGGGCTGGCCGACCAGTCCACCGGCCACCGCCGCGCCGAGGGCGCTGGCGCCGAACACGACGGTGGTCAGCCAGGTGAAGGCCTCGGTCGTGGCCCGTACCGGTGCCATCGATGCCACGAGCGCGTTCTGCACCGAGATGGTCGGCGCGATGGCCGTACCGCCGAGGAACAGCAACGCACCGAGTACCCACGGGTCCTGCGCCGCGGCCAGCGGCGCGAATCCCACGGCGATCGCCAGCAACCCCCAGCGGTACTGCCGCGGCAGGGACATCCGCAGCTGCCGGGCGCCGAACCACAACCCACCGGCCGCGCTGCCCAGCGCCCACACCCCGAGAAGGAGACCGGAGGCGGCCGGGAGCCCGCCTTCCTCCGCCCACGCCGGTACGGCGACCTCGAGGCAGCCGAGCCCGAACATGACCACCGCGGTCGAGCCGAGCAGCACCCGCATCCCTGGGGACCGCAGCGGTGAACTCGGCCCGCAGCGGGCGTCCAGCCCCACCCGGCGCCAGGCCCGAGCCGGACCGGACAGGGCGACGGCGACGCTGCCGGCCAGTGCGAGCACGGCAGCGACCAGCAGCGGCAGCGCGGGAGCGGCGAACGTGACGAGCAGCGCGACGAGGACCGGTCCGAGCACGAAGACGCACTCGACGGCGATGGCGTCCAGCGCGTAGGCCGTGTGGAGGAGGCTTCCCTGCGGCGCGATCCGGATCCAGAGCGCCCGGACCGAGGAGGAGATCAGCGGCATCGCCGCGCCGGCCAGGGCGGAGGCCGCGAAGAGCACGGCCGGTGGCTGCTCGGCTCGCAGGACGGCGAGCAGGCCGGCCAGAGCTGCCGGATAGGCCAGGCCGGTGACCAGCAGTACCGGGCGGGGCCCGATCCGGTCGGCGAGCCGGCCGAGCAGCGGCGCGACGGCCGCCGTCGCCAGGCCGTACGCCGCCGTGGCCAGGCCCGCGCTGGCGTACGAGCCGGTGCTGGACTCGACGAGCAGCAGCAAGGCCAGCGGCACCATCGCTACCGGCAGCCGACCCAGGAAACCGGCGAGGAGCAGGATCGGCGCCCCGGGCAAGGACCAGATCTGGACGTAGCGGCGCATGACGTTCCCCTCCTCCGTGATGTAAGTGACGTAAGGGCGAAAGACTCTTACACTGAGCTAAGGTAGAGCCGGCCACGTAAGGAGTCAAGTGGACTACGGCGGTTACAGCTCAGGCGCCGTGCAGCTCGCGGTGGACCTGGCCAACACGCACTACGACGACCCGCAGACGCTGGTGGACTTCTTGGCCGCGCACCGGGACTGGTTCGCCACCCGCACCCGGCTGCGGCTCACTCCGGAGGAACGAGGCGCTATCGCTCAACTCGGTCGCGGTGTGCGGGCCGTGGTCGAGGCCGGGGAGGAGGCGGCCGTCATCGACCGTCTCAACGACCTGCTCGCGGGAGCCGACGTGCGACCCCGGATGACCAACCACGACGGGACGCTGCACGTCCACTACAGCCGCGGCGGTGCCTCCGCGGTCGAGCAGCTGACCACCACGGTCGCCGTCGGCATGGCCCTGCTCGTGATGGACGCCGGCTGGACCCGCCTCGGCCTGTGCGCCGCCGAGGACTGCCAGGACGTCTTCGTCGACACCTCCCGCAACAGCAGTCGACGCTTCTGCTCCGAGACGTGTGCCAGCCGGGCGGGGGTCGCGGCGTACCGCTCGCGCCAGCGCGGCGCGTCACGGTAGCCGTGGCTACGCTCCCCCGATGGTCAGAACCGCGGCGCGTGTGGACCGGCGTCTGTATCGCTGGGTGCAGGCCCTGCCGCCGAGCCGCGCCGACCGACCGCTGCGCGCACTGTCCAAGGCGGCCAATCATGGCCGGCTCTGGCTGGCCGTGGCCGCTGTCCTCGCGGTGCGCAAGGGTCCGAGCCGAAGGGCTGCCGTCCGGGCGCTCGGCTCGTTGAGCGTCAGCAGCTTCCTCACCAACGTCGTCGCCAAGGCGCTGTTCCGCCGGCTGCGACCAGACCTGGAGCTACATCCCGTCCGGCGCAGGTTGCGCCGGGAGCCGCTGTCCTCGTCCTTCCCCTCCGGGCATTCGGCGTCGGCGGCGGCGTTCGTCACCGCCGTGACCATGGAGGCGGCGCCGCTCGGGGCGGCGGTGGCGCCGCTGGCCGCCGCGGTCGCCTACTCGCGGGTGCACGTCGGCGTGCACTACCCGGGCGACGTGCTCGGCGGTGTGGCCCTCGGGACCAGCGTCGCGCTCGCGACGAGGCACTGGTGGCCGGTCCACCCCGCCGTACCGGCCAAAGTTCGCCAGACCAGTGCCGCGCCGGGCCTGCCCGGCGGGCAAGGACTGGTCATGGTGGTCAACCCGCGTTCGGGGCCGGACGACGTCAACCCGGCCGACGAGGTCCGCGAGCTGCTGCCCGCGGCGGAGGTCATCGAACTCGCGCCTGGCGACGACGTGCACGGCCTGCTCGCCGCCACGGTGCCGCGGGCAGCCGCCTTCGGCGTCGCGGGTGGCGACGGCACGGTGGCCACGGTCGCGGTGACCGCCCTGGAGTACCAACTGC
>JACCSC010000448.1 GCA_013813215.1 Geodermatophilaceae bacterium
CTATGGAGGACACCCATGACGACCACGCCGAGCAATCTGACCACCGCGCTGCGCGGGCGTCCGCCCGTGGTCGACCAGGCCACCTGGCAGGCCGCCCGCGACGAACTCCTGGTCCGCGAGAAGGCGCACACTCGCGCGGGCGACGCGATCGCCGCGGCCAGGCGGCGGCTGCCGATGGTCGAGCTCGACGGCGCGGTCGAGGTCACCGGCGTTGACGGGCCGGTCCCGTTCCTCGACCTGTTCGAGGGTCGCGACGAGCTCGTGGTCTACAAGCACATGTGGTACGACGGCGCTCCGCACCAGGGGCAGTGCGAGGGCTGCACCACCACGCCCTGGCACCTGAAGGACGCCATCTACCTCAACGCCCGCGGCGTCTCGTTCGCCATCCTGACCACGGGCCGGTGGGACGAGGTGGCCTCCTACGTCGAGTTCATGGGCTACACCCAGCCCTGGTACTCGGTGCGCGACGTGGACGCGCCGGTCGGCGGCACCATGGGTTTCATCACCTGCTTCCTGCGCGACGGCGACCGCGTGTTCCTCACCTACTCCACGACGGGCCGTGGCAACGAGACGGTCAACGGGTCCTTCGGCCTGCTCGACATGACACCTTACGGCCGCGGAGAGGCATGGGAGGACAACCCCGAGGGCTGGCCCAAGGGGCGGAACTCGTGCTGGTACTGGCGCTCGGACGTGGACGGGGACGCCACCTGGGGCCCGACCAGCCGCCCCGTGCCGCAGTGGACCCGCCCCGGCGCGACCCCCGTGGAGACCCTCGGCCGGCACGGCCACCACCACTGACGCGCCTTCGTCGACGGCGTCGGCAAAGGTGTTGGGTGCGGTAGGAGAGGGGCTGTCTAGGCTTGCCAGTCCTACCAGGAGTCCGGCTGCACGTATCGTCCATGTGCCAGTACTCGTCATGCCCTGCTCATGGCCGGGGTGGTGATCGTCCCTCGCGGCGGCACTTCTACCCCGGTTCGACGATGACCGACGGCAGTGGGCGCTGCTGGCGCCGCTGCTCCCAGCGGCGCACCGGCGGGCGCGGGGGCAGGCCCGAGAAGTGGGACCGGCGCCTGGTCCTGGACGCGATCCTCTACCTGGTCCGCGGCGGGATCGCCTGGCGGGCCTGCCGACCGACTTCCCGCCGCACCAGACCGTCTACGCCCTGTTCCGCCGGTGGACCCGCGCGCGGGCGTGGTGCCGGATCTAGGCAGCGCTGCGTGAACGTGCGCGTCTGGCCGACGGGCGTGGCCCAGTGCCGACCGCGGCCATGATCGTCTCCCAGACCGTCCGCGCCGCCGACACCGTCCCGACCGCCAGCAGCGGGTACGACGGCGAGAAGAAGATCAACGGCCGCAAGCGGCACGTCGCGGTCGACACCGGCCAGCTGCTGCTGGCCGTCGTGGTCACGACCGCCTCCTTGCCGGACCGCGACGGTGCGTTCCGCATCACCGCCGCGCTGCGCGAGGCGTTCTCCACGATCACCCTGGTGTGGGCCGACGCCGGGTACACAGGCCGGTTCGTCCGCGACGCGCGCAAGATCTGGGACCCTGGCCGTGGCGATCGTCAGGCCCCCCGACCAGGCCAAGGGCTCTGTCCTGCTCCACCGCCGCTGGGTCGTGGAACGCCCCTTCGCCTGCTGACCAAGTTCCGCCGCCTCGTACGCGACTACGAGACCCTCCCAGCCACCCACGAAGCCATGATCTGGACCGCCGCCACCTGGCAGCTCAGCAACCGCCTCACCCGCTGACCCAGTTCACAGACGCTCTCTTAAGACGACCGGCACCCCGGTCGTCGCCGCCAATTCGGCGTACGCCGACGTCAGTCGGGCGGTCACCGGACCCGGCCGGCCCGACCCGATGCGCCGGCCGTCGACGGCGACGACGGGAGCCAGCCCCCCCATCGTCCCGGTCACGAAGGCCTCGTCGGCGGCGTACACATCGGTCAGCCGCAGGTCCCCGATCTGGCCAGACAGCCCCAGTGACAAGCACAGCTCGAGGACGGCCGAGCGCGTGATGCCGGCCGGACAGGCCCGAGTGGTCGGCGTGCAGACCACACCAGCCTGCACCAGGAACACATGCGTCGCGTTCGTCTCGGCCACGAAACCCAGGTCGTCGAGCATCAGCGCGTCGTCGGCGCCCGCGGCGTTGGCCTCGAGCTTGGCCATGATCGAGGTCAGCAGATTGTTGTGGTGGATCGCCGGGTCCAGCGAGTCCGGTCGGTGCCGCCGCACGCTCGAGGTCATCAGGCTGATCCCGGCCGAGGAGTACACCGGCGACTTGAACTCCGCGAGCACGATCAACGTGGGGCCGGCCGTGTTCAGCCGCGGGTCCATCCCGCTGGTCACCTTCACTCCACGGGTCAGCGTGAGCCGGATGTGCACATCGGTGTGCATGCCGTTCGCCGCCACGGTCAGCCGGATCTGTTCGGTGATCGCCGCGTCGGACGGGATCGAGGAAAAGGCCAGGGCCGTGGCCGACCGTCGCAGCCGGGCGAGGTGTTCGGTCAGCCGGAAGATCCGCCCGTCGTAGAGCCGCAGACCCTCCCACACCGCGTCGCCGCCCTGCACCGATGAGTCGAACGGGCTCACGGCCGCCTCGTCTCGATGCGTCAGCCGGCCGCCGACGTTCACGATCAGGTCACGGTTGCGTTCGTCGAAGCTCTGCAGCACGGCGTCCTCCTATCCACGCAGCCGGTGCGCGACCAGCGCGTCGTAGTACGGCCGGCACATCTCGGCCACCGCCGCCAGCCGATCAGGCAGGGCCGCGGTCACGGCACGGTACGGCGCGAAGCCGGTTGACGCCCACACCCCGGCGTACCAGTGCCGTCCCCACACCCCGTCCGTCGGGCGCGGCCCCGCCGGCCACGACAGCATCGCGTCGTCGTACGGGACCGCCAACGCGGCGCACAGAGCGCGCAGCATCGGGCCCGGTCGTTCGAGAACGTCCCGCGCGTCCACCACCGGCCCGCCGAAGCGCAAGAACAGCTCCAGCTGCTGCGCGAAACCCAGATCCGAAACCGTCGGCTCGTCCCGTACCCGGGCGTAGGACGCCACCACCTCGTCGGGCGAGCGGATCAGGAAAGCATGTCGCAGACCGGTTAGCGCCGACCGATCGACCTCGGGCAGCAGGTGGTGGGTCATGTGCTTCTGGTACACCACCGCCGCGCCGTCGGGGACGGCTCCGTGGGTCAACTCGGCCACCACGACACGCCAGTCCACAGGTTGGCTGGCCAATACGTCGGCCCGCCCCGGATGAGCCAGCCCGGTGCGGTCGAGGTAGTACGCGTAGAACGGCTCGTCGACGACCTGGCAGTCCGTCCGGCTACCCCACGCGCGCATCATCGCAGTGGAGATGTTGCGGGGCCCCGACCACATCGCGACCCGGGTGACCAAGGTCAGGCAGCCAGCATCGGGTTGTGGTCGACCGGTACGCGCTCCGACGAGGGCGGCGGGCCGGGCGGCGTTCCGTCTCCGAAAGGCCTGCCGCGCAACGACTCCCGGCCGTGCGGAGTCGCCCAACCGCGCAGGTCGGGACCCAGCGGTACGACGCCGGTCGGGTTGATGTCGCGGTGGACTTCGTAGTAGTGCGACTTGATGTGCGCGAAGTCCGTCGTGTCCCCGAAACCCGGGGTCTGGAACAGGTCGCGCGCGTACGCCCAGAGCACCGGCAGTTCGGTGAGCTTGCTGCGGTTGCACTTGAAGTGCCCGTGGTAGACCGCGTCGAAGCGGGCGAGGGTCGTGAACAGCCGGACGTCGGCCTCGGTGATCGTGTCGCCCACGAGGTAGCGCTGTCCCGCGAGCCGCTCGGACAGCCAGTCCAACCGGGAGAACAGGACGGAGTACGCCGTCTCGTACGACGACTGCGAGCCGGCGAAACCGGCCTGGTAGACGCCGTTGTTGACGTCGCGGTAGACCAGTTCAGCAACCTCGTCGATCTCGCCGCGCAGGGCTTCGGGATACAACGACGGTGCCCCTTCGCGGTGGTACGCCGTCCATTCCGTCGACAGGTCCAGGGTGATCCGCTTGAAGTCGTTCGTCACTACCGCCCCGCTAGGGATGTCGACGATCGCCGGCACCGTGATCCCGCGCGGGTACCCCGGAACCGCCTTCTCGTAGGCGTCCTTGATGCGCGGGATCCCGAGCACCGGGTCCACACCGCCGGGATCGAGGTCGAAGGTCCAGCTGTCGCTGTCGTGGGTCGGCCCGCAGACGCCCATCGACAACACGTCCTCCAGGCCGAGCAGCCGTCGGACGATGATCGCGCGGTTCGCCCAGGGGCACGCCCGCGCCACGACGAGGCGGTAGCGGCCGGGCTCCACCGGCCAACCCTCGGCGCCGTCTGCCGTGATCCGCGCCGACAGGTAATTCGTGTCGCGCTGGAAGTTGCCCTCCACATAGCTCATGGTCGCGACGATACCCAGGCTGGCCCCGGCTGGTGGTGCCGCTCATACTGACTGGCGAGTCAGCAAGGAGGTTGGTGCGGTGTCAGGACAGTGCGGCCGCGTCGGTACCCAGCTGGCTCGCCGCGTATTCCCGGATCCACTCGGTCAGCCGCCGTCGGCCCAGTCGCCGATGGACCGTGGCCTGCACCGACAGGCCGTCCAGCAGGGCCGTTATCCGGCGGGCCGCGCCCTCGGGGTCGGCACACCGGAACTCCCCGGCAGCGACACCAGCAACGATCGTTTCCCGGATGGCCTCGGTCCAGCGCCGGTCCAGGGTCCGGCAGTGCGTACGCAGCTCCGGGTTGCGCAAGGCCTCGGCCCACGCGTCGACCCAGAGCGTCCAGCCCGGCGCCGCGCCCTGAGGGGCATACAGGTCCAGGATGCGGCGCAGGCGTTGCGCCGCCGAGCCCGTGCGGGCGAGGACGGCTGCGAGCCGGTCCAGATCGCGGCCGACTGCGTGGTCCAGGGCAGCGGCGAGCAACGCCTGCTTGGTCCCGAAGTGGTAGAGGACCAGCGCCGTGCTCACGTCGACGGCGCGCGCCACGTCGGCCACCCGGGTCTGCGGGAAGCCGCGCCGGCCGATCTCCTCGACCGTCGCCGTCAGGATTTCCTCACGTCGCACGCCGACGGCCCGCCGCGTCACGACGCCAACCTACTCACGGCGGGCCACGCCGCGGACCGATCGCGGGACCAGGCATGAGCCGCCCGGTGGCACCGCTCGACGCGGCGGCCCTGGCCGGGGCGCTGAACCCGCTGGGCACGGCGACGATGCTGCCGGCCGCGGCGTACACCGATCCCGACGTCCTGCGCTGGGAGCGGCGCCACCTGTTCGCCGGATCCTGGCTCTGCCTGGGCCGGACCGACGAATTGGCTCGCGACGGGGAGGGCGAGCCCCTGACCCAGCGCGCAGTCCTGGCGGGGGACATCGGCGTCCTACTGACCTTCGACGCCGGAGCGCCCCGGGCGTTCGCCAACACCTGCCGGCACCGCGGGCACGAGCTGGTCGTCGCGGACGACACGGCCACGTCGACGGTCGTGAAGTGCCCCTACCACTCCTGGGTCTATGGCCTGGACGGCGCGCTCCGGACCGCACCGGGCTTCCGGGACGTCGAGGCGTTCCGCCGCGAGGTCCAGGCCCTGGTGCCGTTGCCGTGCCAGAGCTGGCACGGCTGGCTGTTCGTCAACGCGACGGCCGACGGCGTGCCGCTGGCGGCCCACCTCGGTGCGGTGGACGAGCTCGTGGCGCCGTACGCGCCGGAACGCCTGACCCTGCTGGCCCGGCACGCGTACGACGTGGCGGCGAACTGGAAGGTGGTCGGGGAGAACTACCACGAGTGCTACCACTGCCCGCAGATCCACCCGGAACTCTGCGCGGTGACGCCGCCGGCGTCCGGTGAGAACTACCGACGGCCAGGGGCTTGGGTCGGCGGCAGCATGCTGTTGCGGGCCCAAACCATGTCCCTGGACGGCCGCTCGGGCGGCCGGCCCATCCCCGGCGCTCCGCCGGGTCGGGTGGAGTACCTCGGGCTGCTGCCGAACCTGCTGCTGTCCCTGCATCCGGACTACGTGATGACCCACCGACTGCTGCCGCTCGCCCCGGGCCGCACCTGGATCGAGTGCTCCTGGTACTTCCCCGACCCGGACACCGATCCGGCGTACGCCGTGCGGTTCTGGGACCTCGTCAACACGCAGGACTGGCGGGCCTGTGAGTCCGTGCAGCGCGGCCTGGCCTCCCCACACTTCCGGCCCGGCCCGTTCGCCCCCACCGAGGACGCGGTCCACCAGTGGGCGGGCATGATCGCCCGGGCCTACCTCGGCCGGCCGCCGCACGACGACCCAACGGAGACGGCATGAAGCAGCGGTACGACGTCGTCGTGATCGGCGGCGGGCACAACGGCCTCGTCGCGGCGGCCTACCTGGCCCGGGCCGGCCGCTCGGTGCTGCTGCTGGAGCGGCAGGACCACCTCGGCGGCGCCGCCGTCAGCGAGGCGGTCTTTCCCGGCATCGACGTACGGCTGTCGAAGTACTCCTACCTGGTGGCCCTGCTGCCCGACCAGATCATCACCGACCTCGGTCTGAGCGTCCGGCTCGCCGACCGGGCGGTGGCGTCGTACACCCCCTTCGCCAGGGACGGACACGACCTCGGGTTGCTGGTCGAGCGGCCGGACGGCGCGGCCACCCGAGACTCCTTCGCCGAGGTCACCGGTTCGGAGCGGGAGTACGCGGCCTGGCACGAGTTCTACGGTCGGCTGGCCGCCCTGGCCGAGGACCTGGCGCCGTCGCTGCTCGAACCCCTCGCGTCGGCGTCCAGCGTGCACGCCCGGGTGCGCGAAGGGCGGTTGCTCGCCGAGCTGCGTGAGCGGCCGCTCGCGGACGTCGTGGCCAGCCGGTTCGCCGATGACGTGGTCGCGGGGGTCGTGCTCACCGACGGGCTGGTCGGGACGTTCGCCGACCTGCACGCATCCGACGGCCGGGCGGGGGTGTGCTTCCTGTACCACCTCGTCGGCAACGGGAGCGGAACGTGGCGGGTGCCGGTCGGGGGGATGGGCGCGGTCAGCGCGTCCATGGCCGACGCGGCCCGCGGTTTCGGCGCCCGGCTGGTCACCGGGGCCGCGGTGCGCGCCGTCGCGGTGGACACGGCCGGCGGGGAGGTGACGTGGGTCGACGCCGACGGGACCGAGCAGACGACCGGTGCGTCCGCCGTGGTCTCCGCGGTGGCGCCGGCGGTCCTGGCCGGGCTCCGGGGTCAGCCGCCGGTGCCGAGACCGGTGGGGGCCCAGGTGAAGATCAACATGGTGCTGCGGCGGCTGCCGCGGTTCCGTTCCGGGATCGATCCCACGGTCGGACTGGCCGGGACCATGCACGTCGCGCAGTCCGCGACCCAGTTGGACCGGGCGTACGCCGACGGGGTGGCGAGCCGGCTGCCCGACCCACTGCCGTTCGAGGTCTACTGCCACTCCCTCGCCGATCCGTCGATCCTCGGCCCGGCCGAGCGGGCGGCCGGCTTCCAGACCCTGACCCTGTTCGCGATGCAGACGCCGGTAGACCTCTTCGACGTCGACAACGAGGCGGCCCGGGCGCGCGCGGTCGAACTCGCCGTCACCGGTCTGGACGCGGTACTCGCCGAGCCGCTGCTGGACTGCCTGGCCCGCGACACGAACGGCGAGCCGTGCCTGCAGGCCGCCACCCCGGCCGATCTGGAGGTGTCCCTCGGCATGACGGGCGGCAACATCTTCCACGGCGACCTGTGCTGGCCCTTTGCCGCCGGCGAGGCCGCGGTCGGGACGTGGGGCGTGGAGACGGACCTCACCACGCTGGTGCATGCGAACGCCGGGGGGGCGTTACGCGGTGGAGGGGTCAGCGGGATCGGCGGGCACAACGCCGCGATGGCGCTGCTCTGTGGTCGGCCGACCGCTGAATGAACAGCAGCTGACCTGCGTCCTACGCTGACGAACCCTCGGAACAATCGAAGGATGACCTGCGTTATCGTCGGTGTACACCACCCCACGAAACAGGAGTTGAGTCCTCATGAGCACCCTTGCCGTCTGGCGTCATCGACGTCAGTTGGCCCGCAGCCGCCGCGAGCTGGATCAGGCGATCCGGCAAGCACCGTCTCCCGCCATGCGCGACGAGCTACTGGTGCTGCGCGACCGGAACGACCACATGTTCCGCTGAACCGTCGACCAGCCACACCGGGCGCCGTACACCTCACGAGGTGGCGGCGCCCGTTCGCTTGGGTGACCGGACCGGCTGCCGCCCGCTCAGCCGATGAGCCGGGCTCGGAGCCGTTCCTGCTCTGACTGAGTCCAGCCGTGCGCCGCGAGCCAGTTCGCCGGGCCGCCGAACTCCTGGTCCAGGCCGGCCAGGAACAGCCGCATCGACTCCGCCAGCGGCCGGTGGCTGTCCACGGGACGAGCGGAGATGTCCGCGGCGTACGTCGGGCTGGCCACCAGCCGCGCCACGATCGCCTCGATGACCTCGGCGGACGCGGCATAGTCCTCGACGATCGCCGAGCGTTCGACACCGGCCACGGCCAGCGCCAGCGCCACCACGACACCCGTGCGGTCCTTGCCGGCCGCGCAGTGCACGATCGCGGCACCGTCGGCCAGCTCGGCTACCGCGCGCAGCGCCGCGACGACACTGTCCGGCCGGTCTCGCAGGTACTGCGCATACAGCCGGCTGACGACCTCCGGCCCCCCGCGGTGGCGGTGCAGCGACCGCCGTGTGTCGTCCGCCCACGGCAGGATGTCCTCAGCCGCGACGTCCGTGGTGCGGCCGGCGACCGGGAGCAGAGACAGCGTTTCGTGGCGGACGGTGGGCTCGGCCTCCAGGGGCGCCCGACCCTCCAGCCGGACCTCGACCTCGGTCCGCAGGTCCAGGACCAGCCGTAGCCGCAGGTCGCCGACCAGGAGGCGTACGTCGGAGGCGGTCAGCCCCTGCAGGTTGTCCCCCCGGAGCAGCCGGCCGGCGGCGGTCGTCCCGCCGCCCTCCAGCGGCAACCCACCGATATCGCGGACGTTGACCGCCCCCTCGAGGGAAATCCACCGTTCGGCCACCGTCGTCACCGACCCAGGGTAGGAACTCGGTCCCTCCGGTGAGTTGCGGGGAGGGATCAGAACGCTGACTCCGGGATGTCCATCAGATCGTTGTCGGTGTGCTCGACGAGGAATCGCTCCGCACTCAGGCGCGGCAGCACCTGCGCGGCGAAGAAGCGGGCCGAGGCGATCTTGCCCTCGTAGAAGTCACGATCGCGCGGGCTGGTCTGCCCGCCCAGGGCGGTCAGGGCGATCTCTGCGTGCCGCAGCAGCAGCCAGCCGCAGAGCAGGTCCCCGGCGGCGAGCAGAAGCCGCGAGGTGTTCTGGCCGACCTTGTAGAGGTTCGCCGGGTCGTCCTGGGCGCTGGTCAGGTCGGCGACCATCGACCCGAGCATGGCCTGGACGTCGCTGAGCGCGCCGGCCAGCAGCGCCCGTTCGCCCTTGAGCCGGCCGTTGCCCGATTCGTTGTCGACGAAGGCCTGCACCTCACCGAGCACCCGGGTCAGCGCCTGTCCGCGGTCCTTGACGATCTTGCGGAAGAAGAAGTCCATGCCCTGGATCGCGGTGGTTCCCTCGTAGAGGGTGTCGATCTTGGAGTCGCGGATGTACTGCTCGACCGGGTAGTCCTGCAGGTAGCCCGAGCCGCCGAAGACCTGCAGCGTCTCGGCGCCCAGCAAGGCGTACGAGCGCTCCGAGCCGAAACCCTTCACCACCGGAAGCAGCAGGTCGTTGACCCGCTTGGCCAGGTCCAGGTCGGCTGCGTCGGTATCGCCGCCCTTGCCGCCGTCGCCGCCCCGGCGGATCTGGTCCTGCCAGGAGGCGGCGTACAGGTACAGCGCGCGCATGCCTTCGGCGTAGGACTTCTGCAGCATCAGCGAGCGCCGCACATCGGGGTGGTGCGTGATCGGTACCCGGGGAGCGGTCGGGTCCGTGGACCGGGTGAGGTCGGCGCCCTGCAGGCGGGTCTTGGCGTACTCCAGCGCGTTCAGGTAGCCGGTGGACAGCGTCGCGATGGCCTTGGTCCCGACCATCATCCGCGCACCCTCGATGGACAGGAACATCTGGGCGATACCGTCGTGCACGCCGCCGACGAGGTACCCGACCGCCGGTTCCTGCTCGCCGAAGGTCAGCTCACAGGTGCTGGAGGCCTTGAGGCCCATCTTCGACTCGAGGTTCGTCACGTACGCGCCGTTGCGCGCGCCGAGCTCGAAGCTTTCCCAGTCGAACAGGAACTTCGGCACGATGAACAGCGACAGCCCCTTCGTCCCCGGCCGCGCGCCCTCCGGCCTGGCCAGCACGAGGTGGAAGATGTTCTCCGGCAGGTCCCAGTCACCCGAGGTGATGAACCGCTTCACGCCCTCGATGTGCCAGGTGCCGTCGGGCTGCTCGATCGCCTTGGTCCGGCCCGCCCCCACGTCGGAACCGGCGTCGGGCTCGGTGAGCACCATGGTGGCCGCCCAGCGGCGGTCGAGGGCGGCCTGCGCCATCCGCCGCTGGTCCGGCGTACCGATCCGGTCAATGATCGTCGCGAACATCGCGCCGGTCATCGCGTAGAGGTACAGCGCCGGGTTGGCGCCCAGCAGCAGCTCGCTGCAGGCCCAGATCACCGTGGACGGCGCGCCGTAACCACCCATGTGCTCGGGGACCATCAGGTGGTGCCAGCCGCCGTCCCAAGCGGCCTGGACGCCGGTCGTCAGCGAGTCCGGCAGCCGCACGGAGTGGGTCTGCGGGTCGAGGGTCGGGGGGTGCCGGTCGGCGTCGGCGAACGACGCGGCCAGCGGCCCGCGGGCCAGCCGCTCGACCGCGGCCAGGATACTGCGGGTGGTGTCCTCGTCCAAGTGCGCGAAGGCCCCGGCCCCGAGCCAGTCCTGCACGTGCAGGGCCTCGAACAGGTTGAAGGACAGGTCACGCAGGTTGCTCTTGTAGTGCGACTGGCCGGTGGACGAGGCACTGCTCATCGGACGCTGACCCCCAGGCTGCAAGGTTACTGGCGGGTAACAGGTTATTACCCGCCAGTAACAAAGGCAACGGGCCAGGTCAGAGGTCGAACTCCGTCGGGGGGATGCCCGCGGCGAAACAGGCGTCTCGTACGGCAATGCGCTCGTTCTCGTCGAAGTTTCCGTCGGCGCCGCCGATGATGATGCCGATCTGGATGACCGCCCGGGCCTGGTCCTGCTTCGGCTTGAGCTTGGCGATGGCCTGGATCGCCTCGACCTTGCCGAAGTCGTAGTCCGAGGACAACTTGTTGCAGTAGTGGTCGAACCGCTCCCGCAGCTCCGAGGCGGGGAAGATCGACAGGATGTCGTTGCTCCCGATCAGGGCGGCGGTCTTGCCCCGCTCGCTCTGGTCGATCGTGCCGTCCGACGCCGCGATCAGGGCGCACATCGCCATCGTGCCGTTGGCGAAGTCCTTGTTCTTGAACTGGTTCGCCTTGGTCTTGAGCTGGCCGCTCATGTCCTGCGAACGCTGTCGCAGCTGGTCCCACAGTGCCATCAGGCTCACTCCTCCTGGGTTGTCGGTCTCGACTAGGGCGCTCGCGCGCCGGCGACCCGATCATGCCCCCAAGGGCCAGCAGCGTGCGGTGCGCGCCCGCTCGGTCCTGCAACGGCTGGTCGTCCTCTACAGTTTCGGGGAACCGTCCCGCCGCTCCGCGAGTTGCCGGAGCGGCAGGCAGATCGCATCTGGCGTGGGGCAGGATTGCCCCCGGAACAGTGGAGGACGTCGTGGGAGTCAGTCTCAGCAAGGGCGGCAACGTCTCGTTGACCAAGGAGGCAGGGGCCGCTGGGCTGACGTCGGTCACCGTCGGGCTCGGGTGGGACATCCGCAGCACCACGGGTGCCGACTTCGACCTGGACGCCAGCGCGATTGCGCTCGGCCAGGGCGGGAAGGCGCTGTCAGATCAGCACTTCATCTTCTTCAACAACCTGGCCAGCCCCGACGGCGCGATCCAGCACACCGGTGACAACCTGACCGGCGAGGGCGAGGGGGATGACGAGGCGATCAACGTCAACCTGGGCATCATGCCGCCGGACATCGACAAGATCGTCTTCCCGGTGTCGATCTACGACGCGGACAGCCGCTCCCAGTCCTTCGGCCAGGTGCGTAACGCCTTCATCCGCGTGGTGAACCAGGCCAACAACACCGAGCTGGCCCGCTACGACCTCACCGAGGACGCCTCCACCGAGACCGCGATGGTCTTCGGAGAGCTGTACCGGAATGGCCAGGAGTGGAAGTTCCGCGCCGTGGGCCAGGGTTACGCCTCGGGCCTCAAGGGGATCGCCCAGGACTTCGGGGTGAATGTCTGAGCTTCATCGACCGCAGGTCGATCGAACTCAGTCGCAGGTAGGCAGTCCAGCCGCGACAAGCGGCTGGACCTGCCTGTGCCCGAATCACAAATGCCACCGGTGAGCCGGGGGCTCGAGCCGCAAGGAAACCTCACGCAGTGGTTCTTCGGACCTTTGGTTGGTCGTTCGGACTGACCCTCTTGGCCCTGGCCGGAGCCCTCTGGCTCGGCGGTCCGGAGGCGCTGCTGATCGTGGCGATCCTCATCGTGCTCGAGGTCTCGCTGTCCTTCGACAACGCGGTCATCAACGCCACCGTGCTCGTCAGGATGAGCCCGCTGTGGCAGAAGATCTTCCTGACCATCGGCATCGCCATCGCGGTGTTCGGCATGCGGCTGGTCTTTCCGTTACTGCTGGTCGGCATCACCGCCTCGCTCAACCCCGTCGAGGTCATCCAGCTCGCGCTGGAGGGCGGCCCGGTGGATCAGGAGGGGACGTACGCCTTCCTGCTCGAAGAGGCCTACCCCTCGATCGCCGCCTTCGGCGGGATGTTCCTGCTCATCCTGTTCCTCGAGTTCATCCTCGAGGAGCGCGAGCACACGTGGCTGACCTGGATCGAGCGGCCGCTGGCCAGGATCGGCAAGCTGGACCAGCTGGCCGTGGTGCTCGCCATCGGACTGCTCGTGATCGCGGCCGAGACCTGGGCCGGGGACAACGCGCAGACAGTGTTGGTATCGGGGCTGCTCGGGGCCGTGACGTACATCGCGGTCAACGGATTGGGCCAGCTCTTCGAGAGCCAGGGCATCCTCGCTCACCAGGACGAGGACGCTCCCGACCCGGTGGCCAAGGGCTCGTCGTCCAACGGCGGACCCACGCCGCTGGTCGTGGCCACCGGCAAGGCGGCGTTCTTCCTGTTCCTGTACCTGGAGGTGCTGGACGCGTCGTTCAGCTTCGACGGCGTGATCGGCGCGTTCGCGATCAGCCAGGACATCTTCATCATCGCCACCGGCCTCGGCGTCGGCGCGCTCTACATCCGCTCGCTCACCGTGTACCTCGTCCGGCAGGGCACGCTGGACGACTACGTCTACCTCGAGCACGGCGCGCACTGGGCGATCGGCGCCCTGGCCGTCCTGCTGCTCGTGACGATCGAGTACCACATCCCGGAGTTGGTCACCGGCCTGATCGGCGTCGGCTTCATCGTCGCCGCGTTCATCAGCTCGGTGGTCCGCAACCGGCGGCTTCGAGCCGGCGGCGACACCGAGGACACCCACGTACACGTGGACGCCCGGGCGTAGTTAGTTCGGTCAGGATGGCGGGAGCAGGCCGCGCTGGCGGGCCAAGGTCAGCCAGTCCGGGTATTCGCCCATGAGCAGTTCGTAGAGCGCGTCATCGGGGATGGTCGCCGGATCCTCGACGGCGAAGAAGTTCGCGTTGTCGACGTACCGACCGTCGAGATTGTCCAGCTGTTCCAGGAACTCGAACTCGCCGCCGGCCGAGGATCGACCGCGGCGCTTGGCCGGCGCCCTACCGTCCGCGGTCAGCGCCATCGAGGACTTTCCGATGGCCATGAACTGCCAGAACATCGGCTCGTACGACGACGCTATGAGCTGGTCCTGAGTTCGCCGCTTGTCGTTGGGCCGCCCGTCGGTGACGAACATGATGTAGACCGGCAGGGGCTGGCCCATCGGTGCCGACCGCAGCTCGTCGCTGCCGAAGTAGTGCCGCCGCACCTGGGCCATGACCAGCCCGTAGTAGGTGGCCCCCTCCAGGCCGAAGCGGTTGAGCAACTCGCCGGTGTACGTGGCGTGGTTCCCGACGTTCATCGTGCCGGCCTCGTGCGCGTCCTTCCCGAACAGGAAGACGTCGACCTCGCCGTCGTCGTCGAAGCGCAGCCCGAGGGCCAGGATGCGCTCGGCGAGCTTCTGGATCTTCCCCGACCGGTACAGCCCGCGCATCGAACCGGAGATGTCCAGGCACAGGGCGACGCGGGCACTGTGCTCACCCAGCCCCCGCTTCTCCAGGGACACCGCGGCGCGCTTCGTCAGGTCGAGCAGCTGCGGGCTGGTGCTCGCGACCCGCTTCTCCATGTCGATGAGCCTCTGCTTCTTCAGGCTCAGCAGTGCTCCGGTACCTGTCCCCGGTGACGACACGGCGGGCGGGGGAGCCGCGGGAGCGTCGTCCACGCTGATCCCGAAGTCGCCGGCCAGCCCGCCGAGACCGGCGGCGTAGCCCTGCCCGACGGCGCGGAACTTCCAGGCACCCTGCCGCCGGTACACCTCCCCGAAGACGAAAGCCCGCTCGCTGCTGGCGTCGGCGATGTCGAAACGAGCCAGCTCGGCGCCACTGCTGTCGTCGTACAGCCGCAGGTGCAGGCCCGGGACCTGACCGAAGGTGAGGCCGTCCACGCTCGCGGCGATCACCACCCGTTCGATGTCCGGCGGCAGCGCGCCGAGGTCGACGGCCAGCGCGTCCTCCACCCCGCCCGCCACCTGCTGCTTGCCGCGGTGCGCGACGGCGCCGTCGGCTCCGGTGGGCTGGTTGTAGAACACGAAGTCGGCATCGGAGCGGACCCGGCCAGCGGCGGTGAGCAGGAGGGCCGAGGCGTCGGCGTCGGCCGCTCCGGACCAGGCCAGGACCGCGCGGACCCGGCTCGCGGTCAACGGGATGTTCGCGCCCTTGGCCAGCCCGGTACTCATGCGGCGAATTCTGTCAGCCGTGGCGTCATCCACAGTTCATCCCGTCCTCGGCCGGACGGGCGAAGGTCGGTTAGCGTTGGCCGGTGCAGCACTTCGCCCATCTGGAACCCGCGGCTCGACAGCGGCTGTTCCAGCGCGTCCCCGAGGTGGTCTCCCGCGACTCCGATCGCGAGCTGCGCGCCGTCGCCCTCGGGGCGACCCTCTACTCACCGGCGGACCGGCCGGCGCTGGCCGGGGACATCGCCAAGCTGGCCGCCCAGGGTGTCTGCAGTCACGTCCTGTGCCTGGAGGACGCGGTCGCGGACGACCAGCTCGAAGCCGCCGAGGCCAATCTGGTCGTCCAGCTGCGGCGCTACGCCGAGGCCGGCGGCGGGGACAGCCAGCTGTTCGTCCGCGTCCGGATGCCCGACCAGATCCCCGCCCTGCTCACCCGGCTGGGCCCTGCCGCCGAGGTGCTCAGCGGGTTCGTCCTGCCCAAGTTCACCGCTCCCGTGGGCCGCAAGTACCTCGACACCTTGACCGCGATCCGCGGTCCGATCGCCGAGAAGTTGCTCGTCATGCCGGTGATCGAGTCACCGGAGGTGGTCCACCAGGAGACCCGCACCGAGGTGTTGCACGACATCGCCCGGCTGCTGCAGGCGCACCGGGAACGCGTGCTGGCCGTCCGCGTCGGTGCGACGGACCTGTGTGGCGTCCTCGGGTTGCGCCGCGACCGGGAGCTGTCGATCTACGACCTGCACCCGATCGCCGGCGTCCTGGCCGACATCGTCGGCATGCTGGGTCGGGCCGACGGGACGGGCTTCGTCGTCACCGGACCCGTGTGGGAGTACTTCTCCGGGCACCCCCGGCTGTTCAAGCCCCTGCTGCGGACCACTCCCTTCGCCGAGCAGGAGGTGCTCCGCCTGCGCTCGGACCTGCTGGCCCACGACCTGGACGGGCTGATCCGCGAGATCGTCCTGGACAAGGCCAACGGGATGACCGGCAAGACCGTGATCCATCCGAGTCACGTGCATGCAGTGCACGCGCTGCTCGCGGTGACCGCTGAGGAGTACGCCGATGCGAAGGACATCCTGGATCCCGCGGCTGCCCAGGGTGGGGTCCGCCGGTCGCACTACAACAACAAGATGAACGAGGTGAAGCCGCACCGCGCGTGGGCCCACCGCACCCTCCTGCGGTCGCGGGTGTTCGGAGTGACCCGGGCCGGGGTGAGCATGGTCGACCTGCTCGACCTCGGTGCCGCTTGACGCTCCTGTCCGACTCGGCCGGGAGCGCGACGCCAGCGGGCGGGGACGCTCCGATCTGGTCCGGCCGGTGGGTCAGTGACCGCTGGCCGATCGAACTGCACAGCGGCCTGTCGCCGGTCGGACTGCGGCCACGGGACCTGCTCGGCATCGCCTTGCGGCACAACGCCCGACGCAGCCAACTGCTCGTCTCCACGGTCTTGGGCAAGCACGTACCGGCCGATCCGCGGGTGGTGCTGTCCACCGGCCACTCGCTCGGAAGTCTCGTCGCCGAACGTCTCGGGTCGCCGGCTCGGGGCGTGGTCGTGATCGGGTACGCGGAGACCGCGACCGGGCTGGGCCACGCGGTCGCCGATGCGCTGCCGGGCTGCACGTACCTGCACTCCACCCGCCGCGCCGTGCCCGGGGTCGCCGCGGCGGCCGGGTTCGAGGAGGAGCACAGCCACGCCACCGGGCACCTCCTGCTGCCCGAGGATTCTGGCCTGCTCGCCGCACCCGGACCGATGGTCCTCGTGGACGACGAGCTGAGCACGGGACGGACGGTCCGCAACACGATCCGGGCGCTACCCGGTCGGGAGCGGTACGTCGTGGCCACCCTGGTCGACCTGCGCAGTGCCGAGGATCAGGTCGAGCTGGACCGGCTGGCCGGCGAGCTGGGCTGCCCGATCGAGGTCGTCGCGCTGGCCACCGGCGCGGTCGCCCTCCCGCCCGCCGCGCCGCCGGTTCCCCCCGAGCCGCACCCGGTCCTCGGCGCGCGACCGGAGGTCGTCGTGCTTTCTGACTGCTGGCCGCGTGGCCTGCGCGACGGGGCGCGGCACGGCTGGCGGCCGGCCGACAGCGACGTCCTGGACCGCCGGCTGCCGACGCTCGCCGAGGCCGTGACCGCGGCGCTGTCCGGTCCACGGGTGCTCGTCCTGGGTACCGAGGAACTGCTCTACGTGCCGGTACGGCTGGCGGCGGCCGTGGCCGAGCTGACCACGGCCGAGATCAGCTCCTCCTCCACGACCCGCTCCCCGGCGCACGTGGTCGACGATCCCGGCTACCCCCTGCGGACCCGGATCGCCTTCGGTTCACCGGCCGACGGCGGACCACGCTTCGCCTACAACGTGGCGCCCGGTTTGGATCCGGCCCGGCGCTTCGACACTGTCGTCCTGGTCACCGACGAGGACCCGGCCCCGGTGGTCCAGGCCCTCGACGGATGCTGTGACCGGGTGGTCGTCGTACCGGTGCCGGCGTACCGTCCGGCCCCGTTACCGGCCCCGTTGCGCGGCCCCGCCTTCGGGTCGTACGCCGCACCAGAGGTCGGCTGGCTGCTGCAGGACCTGTCGTCGGTCACCCTCGAGGCGCCGACCGAGGAGCGCGAGGAGGTGATCCAGGCCGGACGAGGGCACTACGCCGAGTCACTGCCGATCGAGTACGAACCGTCGATGGCGTACCGCGCCCTCTACGACAAGGCGCTGGCCGCCGCAGCCGGCCGGGTCGCCGTGGCTCTGGGCGTCGTGACCGAACGGGTGCTCCGTCGGCGGGCGCGGCCGGTCCTGGTCTCGCTGGCCCGGGCCGGTACGCCGATCGGAGTCCTGATGCGGCGCTGGGCGCAGCGGCGGCACGGCCTCGACGTACCGCACTACGCCCTGTCGATCGTCCGCGGCCGCGGCGTCGACACCGTCGCGCTGCGCTGGCTGGCCGCGCACCACGACCCGGCCGACGTGGTGTTCGTCGACGGCTGGACGGGCAAGGGGGCGATCGTCCGCGAGTTGACCGCGGCGCTGGACGAGCACGCGGGGGCGACCGGTCACCGCTTCGACCCCGAACTGGCGGTGCTCGCGGACCCCGGGCACTGCGTGCGCACCTACGGCACCCGCGACGACTTCCTGATCCCCTCGGCCTGCCTGAACTCCACCGTTTCCGGGCTGGTCAGCCGGACCGTCCTGAACGACGAGCTGATCGCGCCGGGGGAGTTCCACGGCGCGAAGTTCTACTCCGACCTGGCGGCGGCGGACGTGTCGGTCGCCTTCCTGGACGCGATCACCGCCCGGTTCGATGGCGTGGGCGAGCTGCCCGTGCTGCCGGGCCTGGACGCCGCGCCGCCGTCGTGGGCCGGTTGGGCGGCGATCGAGCGGATCAGCGCGGCGTACGGCATCGGCGAGGTGAACCTGGTCAAGCCGGGCGTGGGCGAGACCACGAGGGTGCTGCTGCGCCGGGTGCCGTGGAAGATCCTGGCCCGCACCGGCTCGGAGGCCGACATCGAGCATGTCCTGCTGCTCGCCGCCGAACGGGGCGTGCCGGTCGAGCCGGTCCAGGACTTGCCCTACTCGTGCGTCGGCCTGATCCAGCCCGGGTTCCGGCGATCGTGACCCGGCCGTTGGTCGTGTGCGACCTGGATCGCACGCTGATCTACAGCCTCGCGGCGGTCGGCGATGACCCACCGGCGCTGTGCTGCGTCGAGCAGCACCTGGGCCGCGACGTCTCGTTCATCACCGACCAGGCGGCGGCACACCTGGCGACGTTGCGTCAGGAGTCTGAGTTCGTTCCGTGTACGACGCGGACCCGTGAACAACTCGCCCGGGTCCGGCTGCCCGGTGTGGCGCCGGGCTACGCGATCGCCGCGAACGGCGGGCATCTGCTCCTCGACGGTGCGAGCGACCCGTCGTGGCAGCGGGTCGTCCGCGCCCGGCTGCGCCAGAGTGCCCCCCTGGCCGAAGTGCACGCCAAGCTGTGCGTGCCTGAGCACGAGCCCTGGCTACTGCGGCAGCGGATCGCCGAGGACCTGTTCTGCTACGGCATCGTCGACCGGGCGGCGCTGCCCGAGGGGCTGCTGGCCGAACTCGCCGACTGGACCGCCGCCCGCGGGTGGACGGTGTCCCTGCAGGGCCGCAAGCTCTACTTCGTCCCGCGGGAGCTGACCAAGTCCGCCGCCGCCACGGAACTGGCCGAGAGGTTGGGTTCGACCGTGGTCCTCGCGGCAGGGGACTCGCTGCTGGACACCGACCTGCTGCGCTGGGCCGACCAGGCCGTCCGTCCCAGGCACGGGGAACTGGAGTTGCTCGACTGGACGCGGCCCGGCCTGCACGTCACCGCGGCCTCCGGCGTACGGGCCGGGGAGGAACTGCTGGGCTGGCTCGCCGAGCAGGCTGATACCTACCTCGCCCGCGCCTGACGGATCTCCTCGACCGCCGCACGCGCGGCGTTCGTCACGCCGGCCAGCTCGGTGAGGTAGGCCCAGAAGTCGGGTCGGTTGCGGGCGGCCAGCCGGTCCGGCGCGCTGTCCAATTGCACCCCCAGCGAATCCAGCCGGGAGACCAGGTGGCGGGCCGGCGGCTCCGAGCCGGCCAGCAGGAAGCGCTGGGCGTCGCGGACCACCCGGCGGGCCTGGGCCAGCGCCTGCGCGGGATCCTCCTGCGCCGCCTGCAGGGCCTTGAGCCGGTGGGCGGCGGACTGCGCCAGCTTCGCCCCGCTGTCGATCGACTCCCGGGCCGCCGTGATCGCCTGCTGGGCCTCGCCCCACCGCTGCTCCTGCGGGGTGGCTAGTTGCTCGGCGCGCGCCAGGTGTTCACGGGCGGTGGCCAGCGCCTGTTCGGCGCGCTGTGGCGTGGACTCCACGTCGGCGAAGGAGGGGTAGACGTAGGACCGCCGCAGCTCGCTCAGCGCCTCCGGTACGCCGGACAGGTGGGACTCGGTGACCTGCAGGAAGGTTCGGGCGGCGGTCAGCTTGCGGGCCAGGTCGTCGGCCCGGCCGGGCAGCGACTCGGCGTCGACGTCGGCTTCGGTGCTCAGCTCGATGACCCGAGCGGCGCCGTCGAGCATCCGCTGCATTCCCAGCCGCTCGACCCCGGGGTCGAGTTCGCGCAGCACCATCGCGGCCTGCTCGACGAGGTCGGTCGCCTCCCGGGCCTGGAAGCCGGCTTGGTGCGCCTTCTCGATCGCGTGCGTCGCCGTGGTCAGCGCTACCCGCGCGGCTTGCAGCCGTTCGGGTACCGCCGCGTGCGCCGAGCGCGCCTGCTGCAGCGGGCGGCCGGCGGCCTGCAGGAACCGCTGGATGGCCACGATCGCATGCCCCATCTGGTCCGACGCGGCGTGGAAGGCCTGGGCCGCGTGCCGGGCCACCGGTTCCTCGAGGTCGGTGCTGAGATCGGCGGCGCCCACGGCGGTCATGTACGCCGCCACCGCCTGGTGGGCCTGCTCCTGGACCGGGGCCCAGTCGGCAGAGATCCGGCGGGCCCGGGGGCCCGGGTCCACCGCCTCGACCATGCGTACGCCGTCCGCGGCCTCGGTCTGCAGCCGGTCGATGTCGATCAGCAGCGGGGCGGCCCGCCCGGCCGCCTCCCGGGCCTGGGCCTGCGCTTGGTCCCGGCCACGACGCCACCAGCGCTCGGACGCCGGTGTTCCCATCGCGTGACCGTATCCCGGCGCTCTGGCCGTGGCTGTCGGTGCGTCCGGCAGCGTGTCGGTAGCGGCGCGTGCTTTCCTTACGCCTCGAGCGGGCGCTGGGTCGTTCGCCGAACGGGGAGTTGATCCGGGGGTGGGTGCTCGCCGCTGGGCGGCTGCGGCTGTCGTCGGGCTCGGTCTGGTCGGGTGCGATGGGGCGCAGGGGCGAACCG